>NZ_CANLZC010000134.1 GCF_947495455.1 uncultured Shewanella sp.
GATTGATTAATCTTGGTCGAAAGATCTGATCACAAAGAGGGCTATTAGTTCAATTTCTTATCCCGAGTTCAGGTTAGATTATTTTCATACGCAAAAATTTCTAACCATTTTTTGATATAGATAATATCACTTGGTCCTTCTACCCAAATTATCCCATTTGATTGGAGTAAATCAGCTCCTTGGGCCCCTAAATTGTTGAGTATAGAATGACAATGACCTTCAATTAACCGAACATTAGAAATTAATGAAACCTGCTCTACTCTCCGAGGAACGTTGCCATCTTCAACCATATAACTAGAATCGATATAACTACAATTAAACTCATAAATTGAACAAATTTCACTTCTTAAAATAAACTCATTTATTATTACAGGCGAATGAGACGATATAAATATTTGTTTAGGTTTTTTATCCGTTAACTCTATTTCTTTCCAATCTGGATCATCTTTCCAAGTACTATTTTCAAACCAGGTATCCCACTTTTGTTCCATTATTGAGATATCAGTATTCTTATGTTGGATATATCGTAGTGATAGCCAAACTAAAATATCAATTAATCTTCTAATAATTCTCGGTTCTAGGTGAGTTTCAGGCTCTTCAATGCAAACAACTTTTTCTTTGCATTTTAGTACGTCAACTAAAAGGTTGAGCGTAGAAGCAAAACCAGAAGACCATTGTTCTAAAAAAGCAGGTCCACCATTTGTCCCTTCATGGCTCCTCCCTTGTTTGGTAAAAAATTCTGTTATATTGTCAGAGTCTATTGAAAAGTCACGTTCAAATATATAAGTTAAAGAAAAACTTAGCGTCGCAGACCAATTATTATTTTGACGTAAAATCTCAAGATGATTTTTTAAAGAATCTGTAGAAACATTAGGAAAAATATGGTTGCCTTGATTTATTAAAAAATCTCCTTGAATATGATAACTATTCTTAAATTCAACTACTTCATCCTCGTATTCAATTAATAAATCAGCTCCAGTTTCTATGTCTAATTGATTACCAATAAAATTTGGAGCATAGCTTCGTCTTCTTACCAAATTTCCTAAATAGTATTTAGAATTATTATATCTTTCACTATTGATTTTGATCACATCAATGTTACAAATTGCTCTAAAAGCATTACTTTTCCCGCTGCCATTCTTTCCAATAAACAGGTTTAGGTGATTAAATTTTTGAAGTTCAGGCGTACCACTATCACCAAAAGTATAAACATTTCGTAAGTTAAGTTTTTTAATCCACATTATGATAGCTTATTTCTCATACAATAACTTATTCAATAGCAGCAGAATAATCTTCCAGACTCCTTAATATTAGGACATTAAGATACACTCCCAGCTCATTGTTGTAAAATCGTTAATTGCTAATATAACCAGTTGATAAACATGCAGCTATACAAGAAAAATTAGATAGCTTTATATTGGCTTTTGCATGATGCCTTTTCATGGCAAAAAGCCCACCAGTGATAATGAGGCTTATCATTGGTAGGGGGTTATCTTAATGTGTTTAGTATCCACTCTGATAATAAGGCGTTATGTTAATATTATCGTTATCACTTATTTCGGCTATTGCTGGATAATATGAGCGATAAGTCCCATTCAAAATTTCATCTACAACCCATATGAGGTATTTATTGTCCGTTATCTTGCCTTTTAACGTTATTGAGAAGTTTCTATCTTCTTTTTGATAAGCAATAGAATCAGGGGTTATAGTAAAACCAGCATCAAAAAAGGTATCTTTTCTACTGACTGATTGTGAAAATGACGTTGGCAGTTTTCTTACTCTCAGCTTATGGTACATGGCTTGCAATATTTCAGGACTATTTTTAACCTGCTTTAAATCTGGCGTAATAGAACAGTCTAAATATTCAGAAGAGATTAAGTCATTATTGACCCCCTCTCTGACTTTGTGTGATTCTCTTAATTTATTGTATATATTACAATTGTTTGCTTTTTGGCCGTTATCCATCTTAATTTCATTTTGCGCATAGCAAATTGAAATAGAGATAAAAAATATAGCTAAGGCGTTTAGTGCTGTATTAATTGTTTTCAACATAATCTGCTTCGTTATTCCTTCTGGTTGGATACCTATCGCCATAATCTCTTAATTCAGCGATTGCTTCTTGCCAATTTTGTGACGTGACATATCCCCAGTAATTTTCCCCTTCTGTTTTCAATGAGCCATATTGAAATTCAGCTGATGCTATAACAGTTTGCCATTTAGGGGGGATATCAACAAACTTAACGTTACTATCTGAGTCATACTTTTTCACCAAATTTTTTACCATGTTAGCTTTTGTTGCTTTATTGATTATTTCAGCTTCTTCTTGGGTGATAGTTACTGGGTATTTTTCTAAAAATTCTTTAGCCTCTAAGCTTTGCAATCCAAGGTAAGGATTTAATTTATTTATTAATTCAATTGGTAGACCTAATGCCATAAGATCGGATGCATTTCTTGCTCCTAAATCAAAACCGACAGCAACTGTTACTCCACTCTTACTGTTTTCTGCATCGGGGACATAGCCAGTTAATCTACTTCCACCTTCGAGGCTTGATATAAAATTAAAGTTAATATCGATGTCTTTTTCTTCATCTTCACTCGCCACTACCTCTGAGCTGGCCGCTGCTAAACTCGCTGCAGACAAGGCAGCTGCTGCTTTTTCTGCTTCTGCAGCCGCCTTCCTTTTCGCTAATATCCTTTGCACATGCGCTTCATATCTGGCTTCATTTTCACGAAGATATTTCGCACTCTCGTTAGCCTCCAGTAATCTTTTCCTTTGCTGCCTGAGTACTTTCTCTTTGGGGGTTAATAGGCACGGTAGATTAGGCTCTGGTTTAGCCCTTTGCGTTGGATTACAGAAATAACATTTACAGCCCATGACAATCCCTTGTTTTCTTGGTTTTCATCTTTGTGCGAAAAAAGAAACAGCAATACAGCTAAGGCTTTGCTAATTCAAGGATTATTTGTCGATAATGATAAAAATGAGGGCTGTGTCGCAAAGTTGATAAGTGAATTTTAGAAATTGATACCAGTGATAAGCCTCATTATTACTGGTAGAAATCACTACTACTAGCCCATTCGCACTATGAGAGACATAGACTAAACTTAACGTGTTCATTTTTATACTGAATTTAGAACATCTCCAGAGAAGCCACTGCTTAACAGACCAGTGGCTTTTCGTCTTTCTGAGCCTAGATAGTCATACTGAGGCTTTTTATTGATGGCCTATATAGTAATCACTACTTAATGACACTATAAACCACTAACAAAGCTAAAATCACACAGCCTGTTAGCAAATTCTCAATAGGTAGACTCAATAGTAAGTATAATTCTTCAATCATTGATATTTGCGCCTTTAAAAAAGAAAAAAGGTTGATAAAAACACAATGAAACCGCTAAGATATAAGTTCTGAGGCTTTATCTTATCGTACTACATACATTGTGTGTTAAGTCCGATGTAAATCAGGCATTCTTGTTAAGAATGCCTTTTTTATTGTCTGTTGCTTATGATTATCACAATCTCACCTCCGTATAAATAATTTCATTTATTTAATTAATTATACATATTATTCTAAGTGCATAAAAAAATATAGCAACACATTTATTATGCTGAATAACATATTATATTTTGCTAATGTAAATCAGGTGGGTAATTAGAGTACAGCCTAAATAGCCATCTTTTAAATATTTATAATGCCAATAGATAAAAATTAATTTAATATATCCATAAAAAATGAATGTGACAATTCATACCACTGTTTTTAAACAGATTTATTTCTTTACATCTCTAGTTTTAGTCTATAGTGCATTATTAAATACTATGTTTATGTTTAATAATTATATTTGACACTATAAATTTTTTTAGTATCAAATCTTAGAGCAATAAATATATTTAAATATCAAATTTAAGAGGGTTTTAATACAAAACTATATAAAGAAGTGCGCACTTAAAAGAAGTTGCAGGCGGTTATAGGCAGTTACAGGCAATTAGAATTAACTTTAATTTCTTATATAATAAATGTACATGTAATTACAAAAATAATATAAACCTCAGTTTCATCGATAGATTAAATAAAAAGACACAAATAGCCGTAACTAACATTAACTGCTCAAAATACCATGAATCATCATTACTCACATTTATTGTATGAAATAACCTCAATCGTAATTTCTCAACTATCCTAATCACTCTTTCATCGATCCCATAAACTAGAATATTGACTAAAATAGATAAGCATCCACGGACATAAGGACATGCCATGGCACTCATTCAATGCAGTCAATGCCAACATCACATCTCAAAAAGAGCAGCAAGCTGCCCCCAATGCGGCCACCCCAATGAACAACAAGATCTCACCCCAAAAGAACGCAAAGTCTCATTGCTGCTCTTTCTCGGCATCGCCTTCATTCCTTATATCTTCTCTTGGTTTACCTTACGCAAAGGCTATCGCCCCTTAACCCAAGTCTTCGCCTTAGGCTGGATGGTCTTCATTCTGTATTACCTCAGCATGGACATCACTGAAATCAAAGAAACCAAAACGGCTGCATTAAATAAAGCAAACATTAATCAAATAGAACAAACCAAAACAATAAACACCACCCCATTGAGTGAACTAGATGCAAGTTCATACACCTATGAAGACGCAAATAATCACGTTGGTTGTCACAGTAAATACACAGAAGACCTCCAGAAAGCCATTTTCAAACGTTACTATCAAGATAAATGGTTCATTTGGCGTGGCACCATTGAAATCGCAAACTCCGATTTTGTCGATCTCGATGTTGATGATTTTGGCAGTGCCGATATTTCAGCTAAATTCGCCGACCCCACCGCAGGAACAATGCTCATACGAGGTGAACCCTTAACCATTCGCTTTCAAATGAAAAGGCCTGGCGGCTGTATTCTGCCTTTTGAAGGCGAAAATGCCCAAATTATCGACCTATAACACCAATTCACCTCACTTAATATAAGACAAAACATTATGTTTAAAGAACAGTAATTATTTAAAGTGCTGATTATATTTATAAAATAAGGAGGCTGATTTGCAGCGGGAATTAGTAATTATTTAAAGTGGCTTTACATTCATAAATTAAGGGATTCTTCCATTGAAAGCTATTTTAGAAAGTCTATACAAAATTATTAGTTTACCTCTTGCAAATTTATTAACTACGGTAGCGATTCTTGCTTTAACTTTAGCAATAGCTTTGGTTTTGGCCTTACTTGGCTTAAGTAGTACCATTTTTAATACTTTCCAGCAGTAGAAGCCCTAATGCTACGGGTTTTAAGTATTTGAAACCCAGATACAGCCTTAATCTAACTACCCACGTAGAAAAAGATCTTCTGACGACGCACAAGCAGAGTAGAAAACTGTTTGAGAACGTGAATCTTATCCGTGGTTTATTTTTTAAATGCTCAGCTTCCCGCCCATTTCCGTTAGTTTCGTTCCAACAATAACGCTCTTTTTTTACAAAATATTCACCCAAAGTGGCCTTAATCTGACTCATTAAGGCCACTTTTCTAAGCTGAAATGGAAATCCTATCCTAGAGCGGTATTAGTTCAGACGTAAAAATACCCACTCAGATATAAAAGAACAAGCGCCACTAGCCCTTAAGCGAGTGGCGCTAAGTTAATGCTCAGCTTTAGGTTTCAACAACAAAATGCCGATTAAGGTCAAAATCGCACAGATGACACCTATAATCGCCGCACCAGAAATATTTCCCATCCATTGAATAGTGATCTCTGACAATAAAGGCGCAAATCCCCCCACGAGTGCAAAAGACAAGTTATAGGCCATGGCCACGCCAGAAAAGCGCACAGAAGTCGAAAAGGCATCACAAATAATGCGCATAAAAATCCCCGTGGAAACGGCAGGGATCACGACAATCAATAATAGCCCCGCTAACAAATAACCAGTATGCTCAGCCCCCATGGCAAGTAAATAATAAACCGGATAGCTCATGAGCATGAGTAACCAAGCCGCCCCTTTATATAACTTGATATAATCAATAAAATCAGAAATAAAGCCTGAAATAAAAACGACCATCAAACCGACAATCGATACTCCCACTAGCATATGTCGAACATACTCAGGAGGTATGCCGATATGATTGGTTAAATACTTAGGTAAATATAAAACCACCATGACCCCATCAAATGCCACAATCACGACAATGAGTATAGTCGCGAGTAAGGTTTGACTGTGATTTTTAAGGATGGTTTTAAGGGGAAATTTCTGCTTTTCTTTCAGCGCTAAAAACATTTGGGTTTCGCTTAGATGACTGCGAATATAAAAGCCTATCAAGGCAATAAAGGAGCCACTAATAAAAGCCGCTCGCCAAGCCAAGTCGCCAAAGGCGTAATGAAAAAAAAGACTCATGACATCCCCTAAGGTAAAGCCTGCAAATACCATAGTGAATAAAATACCTAATGCCATGCCTTTGCGCTCAACAGACTCATAAACAAACACAATCGCACCGGGTAGCTCACCGCCTAAAGCTAACCCTTGAATAATCCTGAGAATAATAAATAAAATGGGCGCGGCTATTCCCCATTGTGCATAGCTGGGCATGATCCCCATAAGCAGCATACAGGCCGACATGACTAGAATAGTAAAAGCAAAGCTTTTTTTACGGCCAATATTATCGCCCATCCAACCGACAAGAAAGCCTCCAATAGGGCGAACAATATAAGCCACCGAAAATACGGCTATCGTCACAATACCTTTTAAAAATTCTGACTCTATTGAATCAAAAAACTGTGCCTGTATTTGCGCAGAAAATAAAATATATAAAATAAAATCATAAAACTCTAACATGCCCCCAGTGCCCGCTAGCAGGGCCACTTTACGGGCTTGTGCATCACTCCTTTTATTTACCTGCATAAGATAGCCCTTTTTGACAAATGTAAAACAACATCATTCATCAAATATAGACGGTTATCTTGATTGTGCTTTAGCTAAGCCGTGATAAACGATAACAGGCGATTCTGAGCTTTACGCCAACGCTTATCTGAAAAAAACCAACCTAATTAGGCTGATATAAGGATCTAAAAAGCCGAGTGAAAACTCGGCTTTTTATCACTTTATGGACGATAAATCTGTTCTATAACAAGCCATTTTCCTGACGGAATTCAATTTCCTCGTCGCTCATTTCCCACCTTGGGTCGTTCACATCAATACTCATCATGTTGACCCCTAACTCACCGAGCGTCAGCTTACCGTCTGAGCGAGTTCTGGACAATGAACTTGTCGTAGGTATGACATCGCCATAATCTGCTTTAAACTCATCATAAATAACATTGTTACCGTTATCGTCAACATAGCCAACCTGTAACCAGCTATTAAAGCTCTCTACCGATACCGCTGCTTCTATCTCAGCCCCAATATCAAAGGTTGAGTCATCATAAGGGTTTTTATAGGTCATGGTATAAGGCATACTACCGGTTTTAGAAAACACCGACATTCTCATAGCCACAATTGATTTTGCTGGTACTGTTGTGCTGCGAGTAATACTTAATGTTTCTGTCGTCGTATTGGTACTGGTTTCACCAATAGTTTCCTTAAAATCAAGACTTAAACCAATATCAAAACTCTTTTTAACTTCAGCAACAGCTTTATTTCCTGCTGTGACACTGTAACCAAATTTAAAATCCGTTTTAATTCCTCTGGTATCAGTAAAGGTGTTAGTTAAGGTTGAAGTATTATTTTGAGAATAAGTGACACTCACACTGGTATCATTATCCGTTGCATTCACCTCTGCAATATTGGCTAAAAAAGCCCTGTCAGCATTATGAATACTCACATCATTATAACTGATATTCACTAGCTCTAGCTCAATCGGTGAGCCCGCAATCACACCTAAGCTTCTGATATAATCTCCGTCATCTGTCCCTTTAAAACCAAATACCGCCCAGGGAAGATAATCGATTTCTGCTGGCACATAAGGAGTAAAGAATGTTTTACGTGTGTTTTGTGGTGACAGCTCCCAGGTGGTTTTAGTGCCTGCAATATCCCCCAACAGATTTAATCCTGATTGATAGCGATTACCGTAGTTGGTACTCAATTCTACATGGGAAATAATCGTATCATTTTTACCATTTAGCTCTAAGCTGGTAAATTGTCCCTTGGTAATAAACTCATTTGCATGAAACGTCACGACTCTTTCTCGTCCTGCGGAGCTTCCCACCATGCTGGAACCACCAAAGGCATAATCCACTTTCATGCCTATCATCATTCCCATCCCCACCACAGTTTCATAAAAGGTAATAGAGGTAATACGATCAGCGGGGGAAACATAAGAGCCTTGATGGTAAGTATCAAAGGTATTACCAAGATTCAAATTATTCTCGCCTGATATCCAGCCTGGTTCATAATGCCACAGATAATTTGAGACATAACCCTCTTTAAGTTCTAAATCCCTAACATCAGCAAAGGCAAGTGATGAACTTAATGCCATACAAGAAAAGGCGGCAGATAAAGCAAACTGTTTCATATTCATTTCTCCATTACACGATTAGATTAACTCTGTGAGCAATCAATTCCCTCTTAGCGCTCCACTTATCACCCCAATACCCGCTACGGCTTCTCTTATTCCATCACAAGCCTGTTATCACGATAAAATGCTCTACGTTTATTTTATCTTTGATCACTGATATTCGGCTTTTTGTTTACGGGGTGTAGCATATCAATCGATAAAAGTAATTTCAAAGCAATGTTGCAAACTAAAAAATAGATCGAAAATAGAGAAGAATATATTAACAATTGAGTAAATAATTTTATAATCGTAAATTAAATAAAATTTATTAGTAGTATGATTTTTAACAAAAAAAATAAAAATCAATTATCATAAAAATAAAGGCAAAATCTAGATAAACCAAGCTATCAAGTTGATAGTATTTACTAAAAATCATTTAAAATACTATTTAGCATCATTTTAAACAAAATAATCACCTATAGAATTTACAAACACTTATTGACACTAAATGACAAACAAAATAAACACATTAAAGAACCAAAAAAAACCAATATATCGAGTTATACAAACAAAGATGAATAAAATATCCAATTTTTCTTTAAAATCATTAATCTATAAAACAAATCGGGCTAATCGAATTTATCTATGGCGAGCTCACTAATATGGGATTGGTATTATTTTTATCTTAGATTCTTTTTATTCCCACGATGAAATATTGAAGCATAAGCGATGCATATATTGATGTGGGTCTGAGTATGTGAGCTCTAGTATGTGGGCTTTAGTATGTGGGCTTTAGTGTGTGGGCCTCAGTATGTGGACTTGGTATAAGCAGCATAAGCGCTATTGATGCCTGTTGCGGTGCAGGTGAACTTTCAGGCTCTTACTATGGTGAGTAAATCGATGGCTGTGTTGTTGGCTGTCAACTCGATGAGCCTCAATCAGTGGAGAAGCAATCATCTCCAACCGAATTAAAAATGTTAAATTATTTACCGATTTTTAAACCCATTTGGTGCAACTTTTCCATTATCAGCTCAAAACAGAATGGGAAACTCAAAGCCGTTTTACGGTAGACATGCCTAATGGATTTATTTATGACTAATCAGTCAATGGCAATAATAACGTGACTCAACAGCTTATTTTAATTAACTGATCCTAATGCTAGGCCCTCAACTGAGTCGACTTATCTCAAGACAGAACAGGGCTGATAAACCAAGACCTTAGTTCAATTTAGATTCCAGCAATAATACCGACTAATCCTTTGTGGGTTCATCATCCAGCCCAACGCTGTTCATCCAATGCTCAAAATCCATTAAATTACCCGGTAAAATCACCTTACTGGCACTGTTATTTAACCCTTTAAACTGTTTTAAGTATTGCGATCCTAGCTGCATTCTCACCACATTTTTACCGCCAGGGGCGGCAATCACAGTTGCTATTCGCTCAATGGACTCTGCAGTAGCGCGTGCAATAGTAATGATTTCTTCAGCCTTACCTTCAGCTTCATTGATGCGGCGTTGCATTTCACCTTCAGAGTGATTAATGATCTCTGTTTTAATCCCTTCAGATCGATTAATTTTACTTTGTTTATCCCCTTCACTTTTTGCCAATAATGCGCGGCGTTCACGCTCAGCATTCACTTGCATTTCCATGGCATTTTTCACCGTTTCTGGTGGCGAAATATTTTTGATTTCATAACGATGCACTCGAATGCCCCACATGGCTCCCGCCTGATCTAGCACTTCAACGACTTTTGCACTGATCACATCTCTTTCTTCAAAGGTTCTGTCCAGATCTAGAGTCCCGATCACTGAACGTGTGGTTGTTTGCGCAAGCTGAATAGCCGCATAACGATAATCGGTCACACCATAACTGGACTTAACCGGATCCACCACAGAGATGTACATGACCCCATCAACTTCAACATTCACTTCGTCACTGGAAAAGCATTCTTGAGGTGGAACGTCTATTGTCTCTTCTTTTAAATCGTGAATATAAGCCACCTTATCCACAAAAGGCACTAATGCATGAAATCCAGCATCTAATGTCGCATGATATTTACCTAAACGCTCGACAATATAGGCAGACTTTGTCGGTACCAAACGAATAGATTGAAATAATTTAATCAGAAAAATAATAAAAATCAGGCCCCAAATGGCCATCACAATAATATCTGTATTGAATCCGGCGATCATCATGAGCGCTCTCCTTTCATTGCATTGGCTTTTATGCCATGGGTCACTTGTTCCATGCCTTCAAAAAAACCTTCTAATTTGGCCATTTCTGCTGGTACCACAGAGATATCAGCATTTTCGAGAATATCACCCACTTGAGTAATGAATTGCTCTTTTAATTGCATATTCATCGCATCATGGCCCCCTTCTAATGCCAATGCCGCCGACACTAATGCCATACCTTCAGACTTCGCTTTGGCAATGATGGCGATTTCTTGCGCCGTGCCTTTGGCTTCATTAATGCGTTTTTGCTTTTCACCTTGAGACAAATTAATCGCTTCTTGTCGCTCACCTTCTGATACATTGATCATTGCCGCTTTTTCAGCATTTGCTAAAGTGATCTCAGCTCGTTTTCGTCGCTCCGCTTCCATTTGTTTTTCAAGAGTATGGATGACTTTTCGTGACGGAGTGATGTTTCGAATCTCATACCGTAATACTTTGATCCCCCATGGATCGGAGGCTTTATCTATTTCTCTTACTATGGACTCATTTAAACTGTCTCGCTCGGAAAAGGTCTGACTCAAAGTTAATTTACCAATCTCAGATCGCATGGTTGTTTGCGCTAGATTCACCGCCGCACGACGATAATTCTCAATGCCGTAGCTGGCTAACTTGCCGTCCATAACTTTTAAATACACTAAGCCATCGACTTCCAGTTGTGTATTATCTTTAGAAATACAACTTTGAGGGGGCACATCCAACACTTGTTCACGAATTTCGTGCCTGTAGGCCACGCGATCAAAAAAAGGAATGAGAAAATGAAATCCGGGCTGTAATACCGTGCGGAATTTTCCTAAGCGCTCAATCACATTGACTTCTCGCATAGGCACAATCAACAACAATTTATATAAAATAAAGAAAATAACGAGTATAACGAGTGTAAAAATAAACATAATGCTTCCCTTATTAATCTGATAATTCAGTATTCTGGGAGTCGATTAAAGGTTCAACAACCAAACCTATATTATCCCGGCAAATAACTCTAACTTGTGTACCAGCCGCGATTTGGGTTCCATCGCCTAAAGCTGACCACTGTGATCCTTGAAAATCCACTCTACCAGCCTGCTGCCCTGGGCCAATAGTTTGAATAACCATCGCCACTTTATTATAAATATCAAGCTCTTCATCGGTATTATCAACATGTGAATATCCTCCGATAAGTCTTTGAGTCACTTGCCTAAACCCTAAAAGCAATACCATAGATGCAATGAACCACAATGTGATGCTTTGAACGAAGCCTTCGACAATACCTAAGCCTAATGCTCCCACAACAACTAAACAGGCTGCACCGAGTAAAATAACAATCCCACCCGGAATAATGATCTCAGCCAACATAAGTACAAGACCAATACCTGCCCAGATAACAATCGGATTTGAAAACGACATACTCCCTCCCGCCGAATAAATATTGCACTATTGACTATATCAGTTTAGTCCATCACTTGCGACATATTATGTCGTAAGAGTATGGGGGTTAATCATGGCCTGATCCGCACAGCTGAGCCTTCTCAACCCCTTACATTCGCCCCTTTTATTCAATTGGGCATCCCCTTTAATCAAAAATGCATATTAATACCAATTCCATTATATAAGTGATCTTTCAGCGGGAATTCAACATGCTGTAGGCAAGGCAGATGATTGAAGCTA
>NZ_CANLZC010000135.1 GCF_947495455.1 uncultured Shewanella sp.
GTTAAGAGATGGCGTTTTGTGGAAAGCATCAAAAGCTTGAAATTAACGATTGACACCATAGTCTCTTGTTATGTTTAATTTAAGATCATAATGCAAATTACATATATCACTCAGATTGATAAATATATCCTTAAACGTAAGCAACAGACCTGTTAAGTATCAGGGGAAGAATGGCAGTAAAATGAAACAGAACATGGAACAGAAAGCAGCAGAACAAATGGAAGATAAAGTGGCAGCAGCAGAGAAATTGGCGGGTAAATGGGTAGGTAAAGTCGCTGGTACAGTTACTGGTAATTTGGCCAAAGCAGAAAAAATGGCAGAAGAAGCCAAGGATAAAGTGGCAAAAGCGGCTGATGATGTCGCTGAAAAAGCCGCTGCAGCAGAGAAACTGGCAGAAGAAGCTAAGGATAAAGTGACAAAAACCAATCCATTTGCTATGGCAAAAAAAGCGGCAGAAGAAGCAGCGGGTAAAGTGGCAAAAGCAGCAGAAAAAGCGGCTGATGATGTCGCTGAAAAAGCCGCCGAAGCAGAGAAACTGGCAGAAGATGCTAAGGATAAAGTGACAAAAGCAGCAGATAAAGTGGCTGATGATGTCGCTGAAAAAGCTGCTGCAGCAGAGAAACTGGCAGAAGAAGCTAAGGATAAAGTGGCAAAAGCGGCAGATGATGTCGCTGAAAAAGCTGCTGCAGCAGAGAAACTGGCAAAACAAGCCAAAGAGAAAGTGGCTAATGATGTTGCTGAAAAAGCCGCCAAAGTAGAGAAAATAGCAGAAGAAGCTAAGGATAAAGTAACAAAAGCCAATCCACTGGCTTTGGCAAAGAAAGCGGCAGAAGAAGCGGCGGGTAAAGTGGCAAAAGCGGCTGATGATGTTGCTGAAAAAGCCGCCAAAGTAGAGAAAATAGCAGAGCAAGGTGTGGAAGTAGATCAACTTTTTAAGGATAAGCTTGAATTAGTGGATATAGCCTATGAGTCAACGCCTTGGTATCGTCGTCGTTGGTTTTTGGTATTGAGCTTATTTTTATTTATTCCGTTGACGCTGGGCTTGGCTTTAACCGGAGATATTTACTTAAAGCGTGATAATAAGGTTTTTAAGTTATTACCTAAGATGAAGCAGCGGGTGGTGATTGTCTGTGGTGGTTTAACTGCACTTGGGCTAGTGCAAGCATTGGCACAAGCTATGGCGTTTTAATCTTGCTGAGAAGGTCAAAATGAATGAGCATTCAGGTGCCTGTTTTAGGAAGCCTGAATGTTTTTTTAGTCATTACAGTCGTTATTTAACACACAATCAATGATCCCTTGGCTAAAGCCGTAAGATGGGGGATTGGCAGTTTCATCATTGTAGGTATTCCATTCCATGACACCTCCAAATTGAGGGGCAGTGTTAATGAGGCTGATCTGACCCCAGTTATTCCCCAGTTATTTCAGTTATTCGTACTGTTCGTCTCGCCTAAGGCGAAGAAAGTTAGGGGATAAATGCTTTTCAATCCTGCAAAAGCAGTAAACCTAGCTAAGGTTCATTTCATCTTCTTTGATACTAGCCAAAAAGGCGTAATTGATGACTTCAGTCATTAGATCTCTCGCATCAAATCCTTTCTCATCGTTATGATAATGATTCTCATTTGAATAGCTTGTTAGTTGTATCAACAGCTGAGTATTTAATGTAAGGCTAAGGAAGAAGATGAAAAAAATACTGTGCGTGGTGTTATTGTGTTGTAGTGGGCAATTGTTTGCTAGCCCTATTCGAGCCGTTGATCTTGGAGTCATAGGATTAGCGTCACATGATCTGTTTCAATGGGACAGTGAAATTGAGCAAAATGTGGAAAATGGCCGTTTCGATCTCAGTACGATTTTTGACTATGCTGGTGGCAGTCGAATATTGCAAGGCGGTAACCCTAAAAATTCCGAAAATGCTCCGGTTTTTACTGTGACTCAGCACTTAGTGGACTTTTATTTAGGGCATAAACAAACGCTTCTTTATACTGGAAGGTATTCAGAAGTGGAAGCTTATACAGCGGCTAGGCAAGCTACGGTGGCGCATTTTATTGCCATGATCGATGCCAGTTATCGACGCATGATGAATAAGGCGATGCGCAATACAGGGTTAAATGGCACGGTGAACCATCAGGAGCAGGCGGCCATGCGTGCGCTACATGATGTATTACCTGGGCAATTGACTGTTCATCATAATTTTTCTAGGGCCAGTTTAGCAGTGACAGATTATATGCAGGCACAAGTGAGTCTATCGATTGAAGAGCAAATACAAGCTATTGCTTTTTATGATGGTGAATATGATCCCGCCTATCATCATATTTTTATTCCTCACTTTTCTGAGCCATACTGGGTTAATTTAGAAGAAGTTGATGCAGAGTTTGTCCATCAGCAAGCTGGAATGGATTTTGATAATATGCTTTGGGAATTAAAAATTTATCAATTCTTTTATCCTGCGGCAAACCTTATCGATTTTACTCGTTTTGGACATCATTTAGAAACCTTGTTTAGTAAAGGGATCTGCCATATTAATCAAGATCAAACCAATAACCTATGGATCAGTGAGACAATTAATTGCCATTAAATGACTATATTTAATTAATTGTAAAGTAAGGGGATATTAAAACCATTTAGTTAAAAGCTAAATGGTTTTCAAATTTTTTTCATTTTTACCCTTGAAGTTTATTGGTAGCGTCCCTATATCAGTAATGAGGCGAATTAAAGGCCTTTACTTATCAAGGCAGTGCCGAAAGGGCTGCATGACACTTAAGTAATCATGAGTGTTAATGATAAGGCATTAAGCGCGGCATGTGCTGGCTTAACATTTTAAATATTGCTTATGAATGAGGATATTATTATGCGTAATTATGACTTAACTCCCCTATACCGTAGCGCCATTGGTTTTGACCGTTTAGCCCAATTGGCTGAGCATGCGGCATCGAAAAAAGCAAATTCAGGTTATCCCCCTTACAATATTGAATTAATTGATGAAAATCATTACCGCATTACTATGGCGGTGGCAGGATTCAATATGAATGAGCTGGATATTACCAATGAAGGTGATAAATTACTGATTAAAGGTACTAAGCCTGAGACCAGTACAGAGCGTAACTATTTATATCAAGGTATTGCTGAGCGAGAATTTGAGCGGACTTTTCAGCTCGCTGATCACGTTAAAGTCGTGGGAGCCAATCTTGAAAATGGATTACTGGATATCGATCTTGAACGTGAGATCCCAGAGGCGCTTAAGCCAAGAAAAATTGCCATTAATCAAGGCAAAATAGTCGATTCAAGTGAGAAGTAATCATTTATCTCAAGTGATATGACTTGAATTGATGAGAAAAGTTAAGGGAGCTTAGGCTCCCTTTTTAGTGTTTAAATGACACTTCACGAGTATCACTTGTTCGATATTATTAATTTGGCAAGGATCTGACTGTCATTGCCATACTTTTTTAAGAGAAATAAAAAATTGAATTAATCGCCGTGAATATTTTAGTGACTGTTTTTTACAAATGATATTTGCTGCTTTATTTATATCTCCCTTGAAGAGCTTCAAATTGCAATGTCTGATACAGGGATATTCTGTGTCTGACTTTATGGTTTTTGAGGAAAGCCCAAGGTTACAGTGGGTATAAACAGTTTTTTTCCTGTTGTCGTTTTCTTTTCTTATATTAATTATCTAGTTAGATTGAAAATATCCTTTCTGGATAATTTATCAAATAGCTTACTTAAACGTTCTTGTATTGTGAATGCCTATTAATACTATCTATAACGTTATCAATAAAGAAACGATCATGTCTAATTTGTTCTTTTACTCTTTTTATATCTTGCTCATCAGTATAAGTAGTAAGAGTAATAGGTCGTTGTAGCGGGTCATCTAAATATGTTGTAGACTTTTTCATTATTTCACAAATAGGTTCCACTTTTTCTATTTCTATTTGCATGTCTTGTATTAAGGCTGATTTAATTTCTTTGCCATATTCTTTGCTGGCAGAGAAGCGTTTTGCTGTGTGAAATGTTAATGCTATATTAAAAGCATCAAATTTAATATTTAAATACTCCAATCGGTTAAGATAATCGGAGTTAAGTATAGGCATCTTATAATATTCAAGAGGGTTATCGGTTAAATGCCTTTTTCTTTGTTCAAGTATATGTGTAGGCATTATATCTTTAAAGAGTGTTAATAAACCATTTCCGGTAATGAATGTTTGCTTTGCGATTAGCTCTCTTAGTTTATCATCTGGTTCTGAAATACCTTTTAAAATAAATTGTGTATTGTGGAATAATGGAGTGACTTGGTGAATCAAAACTCGTAGCATTTTTAGACCGACTCGGCGTTTCCAGTCTCTTTTTAAGTCTGAATATGGATTTAGCAGGTTGCTTTTGCGCCATCCTGAGTGAAAATAGAGTTTGCCTCTAAAACATCTTAGGTGATTACTGGCAAAGCTTGTGTACAGTTTTTCTTTCTTTGAAAGTGAAATCAAAAGGTCAATGTTTTTGGAAAAACCTCTCAACTTTTCATCTTCAAACATTTTAAGCAGTGAAAATATACACGTGTTGCTGTTGCTATCTACTAAATCATTTTTTTCACAGTTATTTTTTAACTCATTTGTTTTACTGTCATTTTCTGAAAAGTCATCAACTTCGCGTAATGCTGAGGAAGAAATTTGTAGATTGGTATTTGCTTTGTTGTTTTGAAAAGAAGTTGATTTATCTGATGGTATGTAAACTTGTTGATGACTGGTTGTTTCGATATTTTTTTTTGGAAAATATAGACCTGCTTGTTTGGATGGCTCGTCGAATGTTAGATTATATTTATGCTTGTCGCCATCGCTTATTTGTGATGTCAAATCATCGAAGGATTTTTTAAGGAAATCATTTAAATCAAGTACTTCTTTCATTCCTGACCTCTATTGATAGACTGATTATGATACTTATTTTTTTATTTGTAATAGCTTATTTGATTATGATACTTATTTTTTTATTTGTAATAGCTTATTTGATTATGATACTTATTTTTTTATTTATAATAGCTTATTTATGTTCTTTAAAGCTGATTGTTAAGTGTTGAGCATCATAATTTAATTGGTACTACTTTTACTATAGTTCATTTTAATGAGTTTTTTCCATTTTACCCTGAAGTTTATTGGTGCCGTCCCTATATCAGTAATGAGGCGAATGAAAGGCCTTTATTTATCAAAGCAGTGCCGAAAGGGCTGCATGACATTTAAGTAATCATGAGTGTTAATGATAAGGCATTAAGCGCGGCATGTGCTGGCTTAACATTTTAAATATTGCTTATGAATGAGGATATTATTATGCGTGTCTATTATGCGTGTCTATTATGAGTAACCATGACTTAACTCCCCTATACCGTAGCGCCATTGGTTTTGACCGTTTAGCCCAATTGGCTGAGCATGCGGCATCGAAAAAAGCAAATTCTGGTTATCCCCCTTACAATATTGAATTAATTGATGAAAATCATTACCGCATTACTATGGCGGTGGCAGGATTCAATATGAATGAGCTGGATATTACCAATGAAGGTGATAAATTACTGATTAAAGGTACTAAGCCTGAGACCAGTACAGAGCGTAACTATTTATATCAAGGTATTGCTGAGCGAGAATTTGAGCGGACTTTCCAGCTCGCTGATCACGTTAAAGTCGTGGGAGCCAATCTTGAAAATGGATTACTGGATATCGATCTTGAACGTGAGATCCCAGAGGCGCTTAAGCCAAGAAAAATTGCCATTAATCAAGGCAAAATAGTCGATTCAAGTGAGAAGTAATCATTTATCTCAAGTGATATGACTTGAATTGATGAGAAAAGTTAAGGGAGCTTAGGCTCCCTTTTTAGTAGCTTACAATAAATTAAAATTGCTGAGTGTGAATCCCTTCGTATCCGCCGCGCAGGGCTAACCGTTTTATCGATGAACCATCTTCTAAGGTTTCATCAAGAGCTAGGTTGATGGTGGTAATGAGTGTCTCTTTGATAAAGTATGAGGTTGTATGATTGCTAAAATCGATTTGCTTAGTGAACTCATGTTGAAATCCCTCTCCTGCCATGTTTTTTAGCGCCATAAAGTTTTCATCTAATATTTTGATGTTGTCTGCATACTTTTCTTCTAATTGGTTTTTTGGTGAAAGAATGAGATCTAGGGTTGAAATGGTGTGGACTTTTTGAAATTCAGTGGCATTGATGGCAGCTTTTAACATATCACCTGTAAAGCCTAACACGGCTTCTTGTTGCGAGGGGCAAAAGAGGGCATGTATTGCGGTCAATATATTGTTGATCGTTTCTTTCCAAGTATGGATTGTTGCTTTATCTATATCTCCTTTGAGCAGTGCTTCAGTACGCCATGTTTCTAAAGGTAGTTCTTGTGTCTCAGTTTGTAACTGCTGAGGCAGTGTGATGCTCATTGCGGAAGGAGAGGATATAGGCATCTTATTTTACTCCAGTTGTTTTTAAGCTAGATTGGTATAAGATGATAGCGATAGATACTGTTTTTATTTTTATTTAAAAGAGGTTTGACCAGATTTAAAGGTGAAGCGGGTACAAAGAGGAAGCGAATTATATAAAGTGAGGGGAGACCAAATGGCTCCCATTGGAATGAAATTGGAATGTTAGTTAATAGTAGATAGTAATAGATAGTAAATAGTTAATAGCCACCTTTTTTACCCGTTGGTGCCCATGCAAAGTCATATTTGAGTGAGATAGGTTTAAACCAAGGTGCGACCCCTGTTTCTCTGTCTATGTGTCTGGCAAAACAAAGTGTCATTGTTTTAGGACTTTGACAGCTAGGTGCATTGGGCGAAGGGGGGAGAATTTCATAATCAATATGGTACATACCCGCACCGTCAAGTTTGATATTGGCGCCATAATGGGGGCCATCATTGGCGACCATAGGCATTAAACTTCCTTTAGTTTGCCAGTCTGAACCTTTTTTAGATAGAGTGTAATTTATCGTTAAATAAGGGATCCACTCCCCTTGAGCAAAGCCATTGCGATTGCCTTTTGCCGCATGAATATCAATTTCAAAATGCGAATCCCCTTGTATTTTAGGCATGACGTCCATGCGCACTGCTTGTAAGTATACGGCACCAATGACCATGCCATTTTGGATCACATCCTCGCCAAGTGGCGTTTCTGCGGCTAACGCTTGATGTGTCATTGCCAGCAGGGATATAGCTATGAGTGTTTTTTTCATATTATCCGCCTATGATAATTGCATTATTTCGCATAACTTCTTTTAAAACAAAATCCACACCAAAGATGGCTGGCCACCAAGCCAGCGTGAGCAAGAGGGCGCCGATAATATTGGGGGTGATAGCGAGCCAAAGTGCTGCGTTGCTTAGTCCTTGGTGTTTGATCTGCTGATAGCCAATTTTTATGCCCCATAGCCAAGCTAAGATCAATAAAACGGACTTTATGATTTCGATACTTAGGGGAGAGAAGCCAAAATTGGTTAAAGTGTTAAACAAGGTTGCGCCTAATCCAATAATGATAGAGATCATGGCAACAGGGGCCAGTTGGTAACCGTAATGGATAAACAGCTGACTAAAAGGTGTGTTACTACCTAATTTTGTAGTACACCAAGCACTCAAGGAGGTTGTTATGGACAGGGTAAGGGTGACAGCGATTGCACACAGCAACATAAAAGAAACAATAGAGAAGAAGTCGAGCCAAGAATAGACTTGACCTTCTTGAGGGTTAACGCTCATTAAAAATGCCGGACCGGGCTGCCCAACCCAATATTGCCCGTGTTCAAATAACCAAGTCAGTAGCGCATGTTCGGCTGCATTGTATTGCGGTAGCACTAGCCATAAAAATCCCCCCAGTGCCAAGCCTGCAGAAATAAAGATAAACATGACTTCACTCAGTGAAGGATTAGATTTATGAATTTGTTCGAGTTCAGTGCCGGGTTTTCTGAGATTGACTTGCATGACACTTCTTTCGCCTGTGCAGCGAAAGCAGCCTAAACAATGTCTTGATTCCGTTTTGTGACGTAATGAGATGTTGGTTGGACAAATACCACTGTCTTTATATACATCTCCGCCTGCTAAGGGTTTTTTGGGATCAAAACTGATGGCTCCCAGACGGGAGTTGACGCCAAGCATGAGTCCTATTGGGCAGAGATGGCGACACCAAGGACGCTTGTCTTTTTTCATGCCATATAAAAAACCTATGGTTAACGCCACCACTAATATGCAAGAAAATAAAATCAATTGTCCTAAAGGTTGATCACGAACATCTAATGTTTGTCCCCAAATAGTAATAATGGCAAAACTGACAATTGGCGTACCAGACCATTTTATCCATTTAGGAACAGGCTTGTTAGGACCAAAGCGTCTGGCAAATTCAGAGGCTGCTCCCATAGGGCACAGCCCACCGCACCAGAAACGCCCCAGTGGAATACAAGAAAAGAGCACTAATGGAAACCAAAGCCCCCAAAATAAAAAGATAGAGAATCGTCTGAAGTTAGTCAGTACTGTGTCACCATATAGGGCTGGTGGTGTAAAGATGGGAACAATTAATAGAATCAGAAAAAAAATCATCATGATGCCATGAATGAGGTATAACTTTTTTTTATGCCGGCTAATAAAGTTGACCAGTTTGTCAATTTTTCTTGGTGCTGGCTCTATGATTTTAATTGGAATGCTGGTCATCATTGCCTCTTACTTTGTCTTTGGGTCAGATACAGTAGAATGAGACCTGTGATAACGACAAAGGCTGCTTGTGCTGAAATCGCTTCCACACTGGGGGATAATTGAAATAAGCCATATAAATTAATACTGGGGAGCCAGCTAATGGGCGAAATGGCAATAAGCCCTCCTTCTTGTAATTCTGCAATGCCTTGTCCGACACAGCTAAAGGCCATGATGTATAACACTAGACTGGATATTTTGAAAAAAGGCCCAAAAGGTAAGCGAGCCGCGGCACGAGACATAATAAAGTAAACAATCAACAAGCCTATTGCCGCAAGACCAATGCCTGCGACAATCATCAAGACACCTTCTTGTGTCATATTAGCGAGGGCATTGAGAAATAGGGCTGTTTCAGCTCCTTCTCGAAAAACAGAAATAAAGGCGGTAAAGCCGATAGCGGCTAAACTCCCTTTAGAAATCGCCTGTGAGACTTTACCTTCTAGCTCTTGTTTCCAGTTTTGATTACCCAGCATCCAGCAGGAGACATAAAATAGCATGGCGGCAGCAATGAACATGCTGATCCCTTCTTGAGCCTCTCTAAATTGTCCAGCATGGGAGAAATAGCTTAATAATATAGCTGCAAAGATTAGGCTGAGTAGTAAACCTATACTGGCGCCAATATAAATAACCTTGTTGTGTTTTGTCAGTTCACGTTTTTTAAAGATAATGAGCAAGGCAAAAATAACCAACATGGCTTCAAGCCCCTCGCGCATGACTATGGTAAAGCTGCCGACTAAGGCGCTAGTGGCGCCGTTTTCAATGTGTTGCTCTATGATTAAGGCATCGATTTTCAATTGATCGCGTGTTTGCTGCCATTTTTGTTGTACTTGCTCAGGGGGGGCTTGTTTAAACACGAGTCCGGTGACATCACGGAACAGTTGCTCTGTTTTAAGGTTGTGAGGCTGAGCGATAGCAGCGACGGTATTTTCCATTCCTGTACCTTCATAACCCGAAAGATAGAGATCTAAAAAACCATCGGCAGTTGTTTCAGCGTTGTCTTTATTATATTCATCGGCCAGTTTGTCGCCTTTTTGTATGATGTCTTGACTGACTTGGGTGTAATTTTGCTGAAAATTAGCGGGGGCACCAGCGGCAAAAGTAAATTGACTGATAAATAAAGAGCAAGCGCAAGCTAGAATGAATCGAGAAAATGAAGTCATTGTCCAGTTCCATAAACGTCTAAGGGTAAGTGTTGATCATCGAGGGCTTTTGCATCTTGACTAATCGCTTGGCAAAGTTGTTGGCTGATTTTTTGCACATTGTGTTTGTCGCTCTCTTTAGGCTGAGGCACCATGGCTGTTTTCAATGCTCTAAATTGGTTTTCTATGGCGACAACATGTTGCTGGCTGGTGGCAAAGCGTGTACCGACCTCAAGCACAGGATCATAGAGTTTAAAATAAGCTTCAAGATAGGCTGCTTCTTTTGCTTTTAGTGTATTTCCTTGACTGTATAGCTGGCTGGCCTGTGCTAATTTATCGCAAACTTGTTTTGCGATGGGAGTCCAAACGAGTTTATCAGTTGCGCTTTGTGCTGCGAATGCCACTATGGATAAGTTAAACCAGATGAGATACCGATAAAATCTTTTCATTGCATTACCAAAAGCGTGGAAGAAGATGTTTTAAATTAGACAGTGTTAATATTAGACTCGAATGAATCTCATTTACAGTAAATTTGAGTTTATTTTTTCAACATGTTTGATTTGTATTGGCACCTTGTTGTTTGTGATGGCGATTATATTAATGCCTTTAAGTCCTGCTGGATCCTGTAGCTTGAAGTATTACTGGCATAGATTAATATGGCGGTTAAATGGCAAAGACGATTAATATAACAGCAGTTGATCCGTTTTTTGGCAATATTACTTGTCAACTGAGAGGGAGATGGTTATATTGCAGCACGAATTCAAAGGCAATCTCATTAACTTAATGAGGCTCAAGAATTTAGTTTTACAATCGGACGTGTGAATGGAGCAGTTTGGTAACAAGTTAGTCGAACTCAACTCTTTATAAAGACATTGACGAAGGTCGTTGATAAGTTTTTATAGAAAGTAATCTAGCTCACACAACCACTTTCTTTACTCATAGAAAGTAAAAATAATGAGAACACAATCGGACGCGGGATGGAGCAGTTTGGTAGCTCGTCGGGCTCATAACCCGAAGGTCGTTGGTTCAAATCCAGCTCCCGCAACCACTTTCTTTTCTCATAGAAAGCCAAAATAATGAGAATACAATCGAACGTGTGAATGGAGCAGTTTTTTTGGCTATTTACTAACTAATTAGTCTAGTCGTCGGCCTCAACTATTTATAAAAACATTGGCGAAGGTCGTTGCTAATCGTTTTGTAGAGAGTAATCCAGCTTCACTCAAGTACTACCTTGCTTATAAGAATAGCAAATAGCACTAAAAATCGGACGCGGGATGGAGCAGTTTGGTAGCTCGTCGGGCTCATAACCCGAAGGTCGTTGGTTCAAATCCAGCTCCCGCAACCACTTTCTTTACTCATAGAAAGCCAAAATAATGAGAACACAATTGAACGTGTGAATGGAACAATAGACTAACAAGTTAGTCGAACTCAGCTTTTTATAAAGAAATTGGCGAAGGTCGTTGCCAAAGCATTTATAAATAGCAATACAGCTCACGCAACCATTTATCTTATTGATGCTGTTATATAGGTCATAAGATAAGCAAAAGTAAAAATCTAACGCGGGATGGAGCAGTTTGGTAGCTCGTCGGGCTCATAACCCGAAGGTCGTTGGTTCAAATCCAGCTCCCGCAACCACTTTTATTCAATATCATTATTCTCCTCACCTTTAAAATCCCTAGTAGGCATCAGTCACTAATAAAATTTTTCATTATTATCATATCATTAGAACTAAAAATAGAACGCGTAAATGGAGCTGTTTGGCTATTTTCTGACGGATAAGTCGTCGGGCTCAACTTTTTATAATGATAGTGGCGAAGGTCGTTGCCCAGCATTTGATTAAAAGAAATCCAGCTTCACGCAACCACTTTTATTTTTCCTATTAATTTTAATATCTCATCCTTTATTTTTATTCCTGAATATTGCTTAGTTTTTATCTGTTTTTGCCATAAAAATAAATTCGGACGCGTGAATGGCTTAGTTTGACTGTTTGCTAGCGGATAAGCCGTCGGGCTCAACTCTTTATAAAGATATTGGCGAAGGTCGTTGTTAAGCGCTCTCTTGTAAAGCGTTAGAGAGTAATCCTGCTTCACGCAACCACTTTTATTTTATTCATTTTAGGAATTTACATGCTGGCTTTCATGAGATGGTTTTCTCAACAGAAGAATTGATGGAAGATGATAGTGATCCTGATGATGCTTAAGTTCGTATCATAAGTACAACACTCGTATTTTTAGGATATGACTCTCGATCTACACCTTCATGGTCGTTCATTCACATCCATGTGAACACAACATTTGTTCATCCTTGAACATAAGATGGGGAAGCTAGATCGACGTTGGAACTCAAGCCGAGAATAACGACACTGCATAAGCTCTGTCTTGTATAATACCAATTCTATTATATAGATGATCAATTCAGAGCTTCTCAGGCTTTTCAATTCAAGGCGCATTTATGCTGTA
>NZ_CANLZC010000136.1 GCF_947495455.1 uncultured Shewanella sp.
TACCTACAGGAAGCTGCTTTGCCGTGTCAGTGGGTGCGCATTATAGGGAGATTTGAAATTAGCGCAAGGGCTTTTTTGGCTAAATATAAAAAAACGCCACCAACCGCCCAAAGTTTAAACAAAGGGGGTAATTATATAAGCTAAATCGACCCATTAATTAAATAGTGTAAAGCAATAAACTTCTCTTATATCCTTATTCTTTATAGAGAAGCGAGATAATCAGGCACATCGGCGATGCTGTCCACTACAAAGGTCGATGCCGCTATGGCTTCTTCCGTTACCGTTTTTCCTGTTTTGACTAATATTCGAATAGGGATACCTGCTGCCTGCGCCGCTAGCATATCATCACGCTTATCACCTACCATTACCGATAAGCCTAAATCAAGGCTAAGAAACCGCGACGCACTGTTGAACATGCCCGCTTTGGGTTTACGACAATCACATTCACGCTTATATTCACCTGATCCCGCCGTCTCATGATGAGGACAATAATAGATGCCATCCAAATCGACACCTTTATCAGCAAAATTCCAATCCATCCACTCAGTCAACTGATGAAAATCATCTTCTGTATACAAACCTCTTGCAATTCCAGACTGATTAGTCACGACCACAAGCTTAAAACCCATTGCCTTTAGCGATGAACAGGCCTCAAATACCCCTTCTATATATTCAAAGTCGTCCACTTGATATACATAACCATGATCTTTATTGATCACTCCATCTCGATCTAGAAATACTGCTCGATCCACAGCTTAAATTCTCCAAGGTTAATATTTGAAGCGCATTACATGTTTAATGAATAAAATTATACTCTTTTCTTTTTATAGGATCCCACTTTTATTTAATTCACATGACGATAATGCTTCTGTGAGTCACATCTTATCAGCAGCTCTATTGATTTCCTTCATTAAAATGTATTTGCTGTATTCGCTATTATCATGTTTGCTTTAGAATTACGCCGCTATTCACCTTTATTTATCTTGGAATAAACGGTATTCTGTCAAGTTAGAATTTCGAGTTTAAATAATGACTATATGAGTATAAATCCCCCTATCATCCACAAAACAAGAACGCAGGTCGTGGTCGAAGTACTGAGGGAGAAAATCTTATCCGGTCACATAAAAGCGGGCGAGCCACTCAGACAAAGTGCCCTTGCTGATGAACTCAACGTGAGCCGGATCCCCATTAGAGAAGCCTTATTGCAACTAGAAGCAGAGGGCTTAGTGAGATTTGAAGCCCATAAAGGGGCGACAGCCACTGAGCTCTCTGTTGAACAGGTAACCGAATTATTTGAACTTAGAGCACTCATAGAAACTGAATTACTTGCCAAAGCCATTATGAATATGCAAGATGAAGATATTGAGAAAGCTGAAGGCATTTTAATTGAGCTTGAGTTTGCTTTAAAACAAAAACAATCGGTCAGTAGCTGGAGCGAGCTCAATCGCCAGTTTCATACCAGTTTATACCAAGCCGCCAATCGCCCTTATGCATTAGATATGGTGCAAGGACTTAAAACGAATTGTGATCGCTACATACGTTTACAACTCTTACTCGCGGGGGGAATAGCCCAAGCAGAGAAAGAGCATCGAGAATTACTCGATTACTGCAAACAAAAAAATGTGGATGCTGCCGTCACCTTACTTAGGCAACATATTTTACAGGCTGCAGAATCAATCCGTCAATTAGTCCAACCTCAATAACCTTTATAGACTATTGAGTAATTAATATTTAGCGTAAAAACAATACAATCTAACTTGATTTGTTGTTCACTTATGACTTTTGAAACGATTAATACACTATATTCTTACGTTTTGATAAGTTGAGTAAAAGAGACAAATTAAGTGCTTAAACAAAAAAAGTTAAGCTCATTCCCTTAGCTAATATTTGAGAGAATACCTAATGCAGTACGCAACAATAACAGGCTGGGGAAAATGTGTTCCCCCCGCCATCTTGACCAATCATGATCTTGAAACCTTCATCGATACATCCGATGAATGGATAAAACCTCGTACAGGCATTAGTCAACGCCATATCAGTCACGTCAATACCTCTGAGCTCGCATCGGTGGCAGCCAAACATGCTTTAGCCGCCGCTGGCATTGAACCCGATGAACTTGATATGATCATTTTAGCCACAGCCACCGCTGACACCTTCATTCCCAATATTGCCTCAACGGTACAAGCCAATATTGGCGCACACTGCCCCGCTTTTGATATTAATGCTGCTTGTAGCGGATTTTTATATGCTCTGGGATTAGCCAATGCGCAAATTCAAAGTGGGCAAAGTAAAAAAGTCTTAGTGGTCGGTGCTGAACGCCTGTCTTTTTTCATTGATTGGTCTAAGCGCGACACCGCCGTACTGTTTGGGGATGGTGCCGGTGCGGTCGTAGTTGAATCCACCGACACACCAGGCGGTATCTTAGGTTATGAGCTGAATAACGATCCCACTGGACGTGACATTTTGAAGTCTCAATTTGGCACAGGAATGGATAAATTTGATCCTGAATCATTAAACTTCTTTATCGAATTTAATGGCCAAGAAATTTTCAAACGCGCCATAGCAGGCATGGGCAAACTCAGTGCTCAAGTCCTTGAAAAATGTAAGATGACAAAAGATGATATTGATTGGGTGATCCCTCATCAAGCTAATGAACGTATTATCGATACTTTGATACATCGCATGAAAATTCCAAAGGAAAAAGCCATAGTCAACATTGCCAATTATGGTAATACCTCGGCAGCAACTATTCCCATCACGATTTGTGATGCATTGGAGCAAGGAAAAATCAAACCGGGTCAAACGATTTTATCTTGTGCCTTTGGCGCAGGGTTAACCTCCGCAGCCGCATTAATCAAATGGGGAAATAGAGTCACGCCAATTAAGACATCCGATGCTGCTCTGCCTCCTTGCGAACAAACGGGTGTTGAACTGGTCAGCAAGGCAGTAGATTATTATTGCAAACGAAATGCGAAATAATGCCAATAGATTAATTTAAAAACTAATGAAAACACCGACAGTTATGTCGGTGTTTTCATCTAGCATATCAGTCAATTCATTATATCATTGCATTGTCGCCATCTGCCAATAGGCTAATCTTTTCTCCGGCTGAGCCAAGTAAGATTGACAAGGTTGCCTATATTGCTCCATCAAGCTCATTAAGCTTTTATCATTAGGTAATAATGCTAATTGCTGCTTTTTCGCCTCATCGATTTGCTGTTTGACTTTCTCCGGTGTTTGATACTTTTCAGCCATCTTCAAAGACGCTTCTTTCGATTTGAAAAGCTTATCAGCAATATTCTGCATTTGCGGAACATTCATTTCCTTTAACGTGCTCGATGCAATATCATAATAAGCGCTGCATTCGCTCAGCTCTTTTGAAAATGCCACATCGGCCTCATCCGCATGTGCGCTGGTGACTAGGCCCCCTATCATCCCCACCAATAAATACAATATGCTTGATCGCATTACTTTCATTCCTTTCACTTTTAATTATTATAAAATCTTATCAAAGATAACGGGCATACTCTTGACCCGATTTTAACGCTTTCACAGGTGCAGTTAACACAGGTGTCCCTAAGTATAAAAAGCCCACTATTTGATCTTGCTCAGACAAACCCAGTAACTTGTGTACATCGTCATTAAACGCCAATGCGCCAGTTCGCCAAATTCCACCAAGGCCTTGAGCAAAGGCCGCTTGTTGCATAGCCATCACAGCACAACCTGCCGATAACTGTTGCTCCAAAACGGGCACTTTTTGATGATCTTGTACCTTCGCGACCACAGTGATCACCATAGGGGCACGCTTAGGCATATTGCTCGCCTTTTCAATAAAAGCCTCATCACTGCCATTTATCTGTGCCGCTTGCTTAAAGATCTCACCAAGTTTATTCAAACCCTCATTCTGAGCAATAATGAATTCCCAAGGCGTTAATGCCCCATGATCTGGCACTCTTGCCGCCGCATTGAGGATCACCTCTAATTGCTCCTCTGTCGGCTCAGGTGTCGTTAATCGCGGCGTCGACTGGCGAGTCAGCAACAAATCTAATGCATTCACAAGTAAAACCCTTATTCTTAAAGCCAATATGGCAAGCAGCATAGCAAAGACGGCTCAAAAAATCCCTTTCATTTAACCACTTTTCACGCAAACGACAAAATTACGCCAATCCATTGCGTTTCCCAATAATATAATCCAAGCTAGTATAACGTCCGCCGCCCATAAAGAATAACACCAACAACATGCAAAAATAGGTGATGGCAAACTCAATGCCATTATTAATGATCACAATATTGCCTGAGCTGGTTAACCATTCATAGTTACCATGCTCTTGCAAAATCGCTTTAGCACGGCTAAGTTTTTCTGCAGCATTGAACACTTCTTCATTAGCAAGCCAAGAGGTATGATCCGCAATCGCAAGCCAGCCATTTTCCCAATGTACGCTAAAGGCTGCCACTAACATAGTGATCATTAAAGGTATGGCAATCAATCGAGTGGCTAGACCTATCACCAATAGCAGCCCCCCCACCAACTCGCTCAGCACTGCCGCAGCGGCTAATAACATAGGAAAAGGTAATCCCAACCCCCAATCAGTATTTCCAAACCAAGCGACCGTATCGTCAAAGTGCAGCCACTTGTTATAACCTGCTTGAATGAATACCGGCGCTAAATAAAGCCTTAACGCCAGCGGTGCTAAACCTTCACCATACGCAATGACTTTTAAAAAACCTTGATAAACTCGCGTGTTCTGCATTCCCATGCCACTCTCCTTCCACGTTATTATGTATGTCCATTGAGAGTCCATTTTCAATGAGCTTAAGTATAAACAAGTATGGATTGACTATTGCCAAGTGTACTAATAGACCTGACATCAAAGTAAAATCTTGCATCACACACACTTTGCATCGCGACTTTTAATACGATAGAAGATCAAAATTGGGACGATACCCATTCACAATTGGCGCTGATGTTTATCTCAACTGGCCATTTATTTTGAAGAATGTTTAGATAACGTGCTGGATATTTAAATGATCTCCTTGACACAGAATATTGAACACCCTCATTGCTACACGATTAACCAAAATCAGTTGCTTTTTCCATTTAAAAATGCTCTATCGATGGGCAGCCAGTGCCAATCTTCTTGTAAAATTGGCATAACCTTTTCAATACCTTCATGCTCATTACCATTACCATGGACGAGAATAAGACTACCATTAATGGGATCCTCATTTTTGGCAAGCCATGCGTCTGCACCCAATGGAATTAGCCCATAATGACGCACTTTCCGCATAAGATTTTTATTAGCAACGAGTCCAGGGAAACGTATAAATACAGATGGTGTTTGATGTGCTTCAATTAATAATCGTTCAGATGTTAATATTTCACTATCTAGATTTGTTTGAGAAAATAATAAAAAATTATTTTTATTCGGCAAATCTGCAAAATAAAGATGACTAAAAGAATGATTAACCCATGTGATATTCAATAAATGCTGGCTTTGCATTTTTAGTAACCATTGAAATTCTTGTTCATGTCCGAGTATCCAAAGGCCACTTATCGATATTGCAACAGGAAATCCCCCCTGTATTAACTTACCTTTTTTGACTAAAGCCTGAAAAAATTTTGATTCAAAAGGTTTGATAGAAGGACACATGTCCACAGTTAAAAAAAGACTATGTTGAACTGAATGCTCTGCGTGTGTTAAACCATCATTCTCTAATTGATGATACTTTGTAAATGACCATAAGGCTTTAACATATGGTGTTTCCTTAATCACCTCCCATTGAAAATAACCAGGATGAGATGAAGTATCGCTGACTGGGTTTCGAGAGTACAAGCTACCAACTTTAACAATAGATGTAACAAAATTATACGGGTTAACGATCAGATAATACAAATGACCATTATTATCAAACTGACGTATTGCAATACGGAGTTCACCCTTTATTGTAAACCCTGGAATAAAAATCTGTTGGTAATTAGTAATGACTAATTGTGGCATAGACTGGCAATGAAAACTTATAACAATAAACAATACGATCAGTATGTTTTTTTTCATCAGTTTCATACATAACCCCCCACCCACTATGACTTATCAAGTCTAAAATACTGCAATCTTACCTCACTAGATTAGTAAGTATAGACTTTCGCAAAAGGGTCAACTATGTCCCAGAGGTGGCATCACCCAGTATTTCGTTTAATTGTTGAATTACCCAAGTATGATGTTTTAATATCTTTTTTAGCTATTTTCCCGCTTATAATGCATTTATACTCATAGTACTGACTTAACACTAAATATTCTGACTCATTTGGGCCAGATCATTAATTAGCTCATCCAGCTTTTTGTTAAAGCGTTTTTTTTGTTTCACTGATCCCAAGTCATGCACCTTAATGAGTAACGCGCCAAAAGCGGTCACATTTTTTGTGGAATCTTTTTGTAATTGCTCCGATTTAAACTGATCCGATTTTGTCACTAAAGTCATGAGCCTATTACTGAGGTAAACTTGATCGTGACGCTTCATTAAGGCTAATGCGAATTGCTCCAACCAAACTTGTCGATATACTTGCCACTGAGGAAAAGTTAACACTCTTTGCAAATTAAATTCATGAATGGCTTTTTTTTGAGCTTGAGATAAAGATCCTAGCCATTTTTTAAACGCCTTTTGTACTCGATCATCGGCATCATTTAGCACTTCTTGCTTTGACTTATCGATATATTTGGCTTTTAAATCAAGTTGGTTTTGTTCAATATTATCTAAAAGCTCCATCACTTGCTTGTCAGAAAAAGAAGCAATAATCGGTGTGATACTGGGAAGTAAAGTTTTAAAAGCTCGATATCCATGGGCTTTGGCTTGATTGACTTCTTTGAGCCAAAGAGTGGGTGTCAATGCGCCTTGCTTTAATTGGTTGGAGATGTGTTGAAGTTGCCGACTGTACAGAATAAGCTCATTTGAGCGATGCCAATATAGAAAATCATCCAGTGCCTTTTCTAATTGTCGACTTTGCTGACTATTGAGGCTGACATACTCCTCGACTTTCCACTCTATGATCCAGTCTAAAAAATAATAACTGGTTTTTGTAGAGCACCCTGTTAATATGAGAATAAACAGTAAACTCAGCCATCCCTTCTTCATGGTACCTTCCCTTGATTTAACCTATACCACTTATATCACCTAGTTCATCAAATAAGTTCATCAACTTAGCTCATCAAATATGACTAAGAGGACGAATACTGTATGAATTGCTCAAAATAATTTAAATACTCGTCCACTTTAGCCACATACTCATCACTATTCCTGCTCTCTTGTACCACTTTTTGTCCCTCTTTCAAAAAAGAAAACGCCATCATCAACGCCCAACAAGCCGAATATACCCAATATAAATGAATGGATGAAGGCACAGCCTGAAAAGCGTCTTGGGTCAAGTTAGGATGATCTTGCAAATAACCGAGTATTAAATTATGTCGCTGGATTGATGACAAATTATGGGTCGCTAACACCCCCGCCAAATCCCATAAAGGGTGTGAGGCACAGGCATATTCATAGTCAATAGCAAACAGCTGACCTTGATTTAAAAGCAAATTATGAGGATTTAAATCTCTATGGCAAAACTGATTATTAATAAGACACGCTTCCACTTGCTGTAACCACTCATTGATCAGAGATTTATTTTTCATTAAACCTTCAAACGCACTCTGCCATTTGTGGCTCTGTGCACTGAAATGCGCCTTAAAAACAGTCAGAAATTGGGCTTGGCCTTGATTCAGGCTCTTTGACATTGTGTTAAGCACATCATAATAATCTTGCCATTGTGCCGTCATGCTCATCACATTTTTAGGTAATGGCAAGCTCTGTAGACTGTTTAAAAGAGACAATAACAAGGTATCGGCATCAGCATGATGCACTTGCTCTATTTTCAATGGATGGGGGCCTTGAGCACTGGCCATCGTTGCCCAATCAAGACTATCTTGTTCAATAAATTCACTCAAATAACAAGAAAAGTCAGTGGCAACAACCTCAAGTGCTGGAGCCAAGCCTTGATGGGCGGCTAATGTCCAATTAGCCACTTCATTGGCTCGATTGCATAACTGGCTACTGGCCTGACTGTTTACCCGCAGCACCCATTGTTCATTATCGCTCCCTTGCCGTTGACCGCGAATATAATAATTGTGATTACTCAAGCCTTGACTCAAAGCGGCGATTAAGCTGACAGATGTCAGCTCTACTGTTTTCAGCTCAGTGTGCAAAGCCGACATTAACGGGCAAATAGACATGGCTTCCTTTTTATTCTCTTTGGGCTGTGGGGCGTTTTTTAGCGCATTCACTTAAGCCAAGGCCACAGGATCCGTTAACTGCTTTAACCGCCAACGTTTAGTCCAAGCAATGAAGCCCGCAATAGCAAGAATAACATAAAAAACAAAGAGTAGAGATGTTAACATCAGTCCTTTACTAAAATAAAGATAGATAGAAACTAAGTCAATCACAACCCAGTATAACCAATTCTCTAACACTTTTTTGGCGACTAAATACGTAGTGACAACAGCAAAACAGGTGGTTGCCGCATCCAAATAAGGAAAGGCCGCATGGGTATAATGTGCCATGCAATAACCCACAACGATAGACGCTATGCCTGTTGCAGCAATGATTTTTCCATGGGTGAGCCATGGCAATGACGTGATCTCTATGCCTTTATGCTCATCCCCCCCTTGGGTCCATACCCAATAGCCATACATTGCCATGCCAATATAATAAAAATTCAGCGCCGATTCCATTAACAGCGCCACGTGCCAAAAAATCACCGTATAAATAGAAGTACTGGCAAAGGCGGCGATCCAACACCATCGACTTTGTTTCATCGCAAGCACCAAATAAAGCAATGCAAAGATGACCGCTAAGGCTTCCCATAGGGTCATGGCTTGCATGTCACTTAATACACTATACCAAGGCAAGACTTCATTCATTATTTTCGAACCTATCGGGAATGGGATAAATCTAACTGACCGTCAATGAATTTACACACAAAGATGGTTTTGCCCCATTTCTCATGGGCAGCCTGCATTTCTGTGGCTAACATCATCATCACGGCTTGATACTCTCCGCACACTTGGGTGGCCGTGGCATTAGTTTTACGTTCAATATTGTCATATTGATCAATTCGGTCAATAAACCATTTTATTGGCGCAATATAATCATCTTGTAGGGGATAACAACTGATCTCGGCGGTTAATTTCATTGGATTTCCTCTTTTATTCAGTCCAATTATTTAAATGTAAGGCCTTCAATATTCACTTAAGCCGACAAGGTCCAATAAAGGCTCATCCTTTTGCCTACTTGCTTTTATTGGCTGGCTTTTATCGGCCTTTTTATCAACCTGCTTTTATTCGCTTAAGTTCATCATAGCATTACTAGAGCATCATTTTCACCGTTAAACCAATTTGGCGCGGATCCCCATAACGTATATACTGCTTGGTACTCCAGTCTAGATTCGGCTCATTACCAAAATAGTAACCCCTTGTGCCATATTGTTCATCAAACAGGTTTTTGCCCCACAAATACACGGCCCAATCTTGTGCTTCAAAACCAATACGTGCATTGTAAATTTGATAAGCACTGGAGCGTGAATCATTGCTATCAGAATAATAAAACGCACTCTTACCTGAGCTAGTGACATTGGCAAACCAGCCGGAATCGGTGCGGTACGTGGCCCCTAAGCTGTAGCTGAACTTAGGGGCGTGGGCTAGTTCACGGCCCGATAAATCGATGTCATTGCCATACTTATCTTGATAAACATAATTCCCATAAGCGGTTTCTAGCCAACCTAAGCTTGAGTACAACACCAGATTGTCCGTCGCGTACCAATTGGTTTCAAGCTCGGCGCCATAATTACGTGACGTGTTTGCATTTTCCGTATACAAAATAAAACGTTGTGGATTATCGGGATCTTGCTGAGACGCCGATACTTGCTGGTTTTGTCTGTCCATATAAAACAGCGCCACATTAGAACTCAAATCGCCATCGAGCCAGCTGGATTTAAGACCCATTTCGTAATTGTATAAGGTTTCACTGTCAAACTGGGTTTTATCACTAAAGCTACTGGGAAGCGACATATTAAAGCCTCCCGCTTTATAACCTCTCGCAACGCGAATATAACTTTCATGATGTTCCCAAAACGCTTTACTCAGAGACACATGTCCGCCCCATAGGGTTTCATTGGGTGCAAAGGTTTCTTTATTACTGTCACTGTAATCACTAAAGCGACGCTCAAGGCGTAAGCCTAAAGACAATAAAAAGCCATTGCCTAAATCAGTATCCAGCTGACCAAATATGGCATAGCTTTGGGCGTCATAATCTGACTGCAACACTTCATCGGGATAAGTATTGTATTCGGAATAAAGATCATTATCTTCGGTCAAGTCCATATAATAGACGCCGACTAACCAGTCGGTAGAATCAAAAAATAAACGACTGTTGTCATTGGAATTGAGCCGAATTTCTTGAGTCAGTGTTTGCCTATGGCCCGTTTTACCCCAAAAATAATTGTAATCACAGGCCTCACCGTCACAACTGAATGCCGACCAATAGTCAGGATTCGCCCAGTCACCATCATAAGACAATGTATGGGTGGTTTTTGCCATTGAGGTCAATGAGGTGAGCTCAAATTGCTCAAAGCCATCATAGGTGGTTTTTAAACTTGCACCCGATGTTTTTTGCTCATCCACACCGGGCGTGTCCGTTAACGTATTCTCGCCATTATTATCCAGTGTCCAGGCATCATAGCCATTATTGTAATTAGCAAAGAGTAAGCTTAAATCAAACTGTAACTCATCAGTAGCAAACCAGCGCAATTTGCCATGTCCGGTAAACTCATCCCGCGCATTGGTGTCATCACGGCCTAAATATTGATTATTCATATACCCATTTTGATTATGTTGCTGCACAGAGACGCGATAAAGCACATCGCCGCTATCGGTCACCGCGCCACTGCTGTAACCGCTAAAGGTGCGTAAATCGTCACTGCCAACCGACGCCTCAAGGCCATGCTCAGGCTCAAATGTGGGATCGTTACTTTTTAAATAAATCAGTCCTGCTAAAGCATTGGCACCGTATTGGGTGCCTTGTGGGCCGCGAAGCACTTCCACCTGCTGCAGATCATACAAGCTGGACACCATGCCAAGGCCCGATAGATCGATATCATCGATGATATAACCCACCGAAGAGTTAGGTGCGCCTTTATATTCTTCTTGCTCACCGACTCCGCGAATTTGAAAATATTTAGGTCTAGAGCTGCCACCAGACCAATTTAAATTGGCCACCGAATTTAAAATATCTTCAAAATGCTGGGCGCCTTCATCTTGCATTTGCTGTTGATCGATAACAGTGACACTGGCAGGCACATCTTCAAGCTTGGCGCCACGAAAATCGGATGTCACCACCATGACTTCCATATCCTCATCGGGAGTTGAAGACGACGGCTCATCTGTGTCGGCAAAGGCAGAGTAAGGAGCTGCAACAGCGGCAACGAAAAAAGCGATAGGAGAAAAACGTAATCTCAACATGGGACCTCAAATTATTATTATGAGATCCGGCGGGTATAAAAAAGCGCTTTGGAAATGTCATGAATTCAGCTTGAAGACGACCCACGCTTTGCACGTCACGCACTGACGGTTAGCGTGTCTTCACTGATTTTTAGCCCATTCCTACGCCGGTATAAGCCGGATCAGGTTCTAAGGGTTTGTATTTCACATCTCAGTCAAAATTATTTTTACGTTTTAGCACACAACTTGATGCGTCCATCACTGCCGTTGTCAGCGACACTAGTAACATCTTGGGCTAAAGACACTATAAAAAATAACAAGACACCCCTTGGCGGGCGGGATTATATACTGGATCATCGTGAAGTTACTAGGAAATATCGCACCTTCAAATGAAGACATATCATTTTTTGTTAAAGGGTATTTGTATTTGGATACTTTATTTTTATCTCTCACCTGCGGTGAGCTTTTGTGCAAATCCCTCTAGAGATACAGACAGAGCTATCTGAACTGCATGGATAGCAGGGAATGCCTTAAAATGTCGAGAACATTTTTAGCCCTATAGGCTCAAACGAAAACAAACATCATCCCTGTTTAACAGCCTTTTCAACTTCCTTATCTCTTATATGGACTCCCGTGAGTAATCAACCTTTTTGTTCAGTAAAATGAGTAAATGCGAACTTATATACGGGTTC
>NZ_CANLZC010000137.1 GCF_947495455.1 uncultured Shewanella sp.
CCAATCGAAGGGAGGTCAAACATAGGCCAAGAACTTACTCCCTAAAATTATATTAGCTCTTAACTGACCAGTATTAGTATTAGGGTCTGTTGATCTTTGCTGATTATTTCTGCTGCAGTTTGTCGCTTCTTTATACAAGGCACAGCTTATGCAGTGTAGTCATTCTCCATAAATAAGCGATAACGCCGTAGAAAGGAGCGACAAGCGCAGTCCGTAGGATCCGGCTACACGTGTTTTACTCTTTGTTGAGAGACATTCGCTTAGAATAACTAGGCATCACCCCTCTCGCCGCGATTAAAACACGTTTATCTCGGACATAATTTAATCATGAAAGATTAACAGACCCTAATGGCAAGTCGAATTTATGTAGGAGATTCAACTGTGTTGGATGCCTTTTGCCATTTTGACTGTACTTGGTATAAGCAGATCATTGACATTGGCTATGACTTACAGTCTCGTTGGCAACTAGAGCATAATGCTGCTAGTTGGGCATTCATGCCTGTTTATCCTATGATAGCCAAAGTGCTGGATGTTTTTGTGAATTCGATAACCTTGTCACTTTTTGTTGTCAGTAATGTTTCTTTTTTTGTGGCATTAGTGCTCATTTTAAAACTTTCTAGGCAGATGGGGTTTTCCAAAGAAGGCTATTTTCCAATATGGTTATTGGCTTTTTCTCCTTATTCTGTTTATTTTGTGAGTGGGTATACCGAGTCATTATTTTTAGCGCTAACATTCGCTGTTTTTTTATTTAGTTATCGCCAGCAATGGTTATATGTTGCAATATGTGGAATATTACTTGCGGGAACCCGTAATTTAGGTGTTATGAGTGTTTTTCCTGTTTTATTGATTGCGGTTAATCATTATGGTTTTCGTTCTTTTTTTAAGACAGAACGTGGGTTGATTGTTATTGCTGTGCTTTGGGTAATCCCAGTTATTTTATTCAGTTATATGTTATATTTGTACTTTTTAGTTGGGGATGGTTTTGCTTTTACTCATATTCAAATTGCTTGGAGACGTTATATTGACTGGCCAGCTCATTGGTTGAACAAAGGGATATCTGAAGGTGGTAAAGGCATATATTTAGTTTTTATGGTTGCTTTTACTTGGTGTATTAATCTTTATCTTGTTTATAAGAAATTGTGGGCAGAAGCCATTTTTGTTTTTATTTGTACTTTTATTCCCTTATTAACGGGAATAACGTCAATGCCACGTTATTTGTTTGGTCTTGCACCTGTTTATATTGCTTTTATTGCATTTTCTGATAAAAAGCCTCAATTGCAAACGGCTATTCTTGTTATCTCTTCGGTGAGTTTAAGTTTTATTGTGATGGGATTTGTATTAAACCAATCCTTCACTGTGTAAATATCATGAGTATAATATTGAAAATACGGCCACTATTTAGGTGTTGTTTGTTTTTATGTGTTTTTATTGTATCCAGTCTGAGTGGAAATTAATTCTATTATAGGTCATTTATGTTAACTAAAGAAAAGCTTATCGTTTAAATCAAAAAAATAGACAAGAAAGTCGCTGTTATTGTTTTAATACCAGAGGTTTTATCTTAATCTGAATTTAATTTATCTTGGTGAGTGTTCGTATTTTATGACAAAATATGTTGCTTGTTTCGTTGTTATCATCTCTTTATTGGGGCAATCTTTGCTTCAATCTGTGAGTGCTGAGCCAAGCATTGGCAACAGTGCAGAGGTAAGTACAATGATGCAAAGCCAACCTTTGTCAGCTCACGTATTGAGTTATCAGAATGAGATTAACGCTGCTAAATCAATGGAGCCACATATTGTAAAAACAAAAGGTTTGTCCAAATGTAAAAAATTAATATCTCAATGTACTCAGCTTGATTCCGGGCATTGCACAACTCACAGCGATTGCCATTCAGTGGGTTTATCACCAATGACAACGATGGCTTCATCGGCCCCTGTGTCCTTTAGGATCATGATAACGACATGGTCAGCTAAAACCTTTACCTATTCACAAGATTTTCGTCCTCCCATTGCTTAAACGATAAGCAAAACTCTTTTTAAAATATAATTAGTTGATTTATAAGTCATTTTTTATTTTGACCTGTTGATTTCTTATCTGAATAGGAATAAAAATGATAATATTGGGAGTATAATATGAAAACCTTAACTCACTTATCTGTTCTTAGCGTTCTTTTTTTCTCTGTTATGGCATTTGCAAGTGCAGGCACGATATTACCGATGGCCAATGAACAAATTGGATTGACACAATCGGTGCAGGGTAATGGTCAATGCAAGTATAAAATGACCTTGATGTCTGCAAAGGTGAACCCACAAAAGATGAATAAAGGTTACTTGACTGCCAATGTAGATCAAAATGGGGTAAAAGCGTTATTAGAGAGCGACACTGATAAGCAATATTTTAATCAAAGTCAGCATGATAGCTTTAAAAGTCATCCGACTAAATTCGATGAACAATTTGCTAATAATATGAGTCGTAGCGATGCTCTGGTTACAGATAAAATAATGTCAATGACTTCATTTAATCAATCACAGCATGATTTTTCACGACCAAGTGATCGTTTAGATGCTACTTGCTAATTGATGTTAATCGATGGCAAAGGGAGCTTGCCATTTTATTTGGTGTTTTTATTCTAGTGACGCCGATTTAAGGTGTCGGGCAATGACTACATTTGCACTCCCTATAGAATGTATCTTCTCCACGGTAGATTTTTTCTCCGTTGGTGGATGAGAGTACCCAGTTGGTGTAAAGTACATCATCTTTAATTTCGCCATCCCAAGTCGTTATAGATTGACAATTTTGAATGTTATTTTGCCAATTGACTTTAAACTGTACTGCATTTTTACCTATCATCTGACCTGTTAAGTTAAACCATTGTTCGGGTTTAGCACACCACCCTGTTTGTCCGTTAGCAAAAGCCCCCGTTAATTGCCCAGTTTCTGATGCTTGTGTGATATACATACTGGAGCATCCATGCGGATTAAAGTTGTACCAAGCGCCAAGAAAGGCGTTTTTTTTTACGGTCGAATCTTGAGTGCTTTTGGCTGTGCTGGTTATTAAAGCGCTAAATAGGCTAATGATGAATACAATAAATAGTAAGTATTGGTTTTGAGTCATAGCTTTTTATATCAATGTGTTGACTTAGATAAAATATAGTTGATGTGACGGTTTTATGCATTCTGAATTTACATTTAATAGATGTAGGTTACACAAGATTTAAATGCCATTTAAATATTCAATGTTATGATTATTAAGGGGAAGGTGGGTGCAGTTGAAGACTGTTTTTCTTTCCCTTGCACCATTTTCCATTAAATTGGTGGCTAAACTCACACATTTTTGACCAACTACCGGCAACATGGCTGTAGTGGTGACTAAAGAGACGACAAGTATTTATCCAATCTTTCTTTTTAATGGATAACTGAATGAGTAACTTAGGTGTTGAATGGGGGGCTGTGGGGATCTTATTTTGAATCATGCCTTGATGTGTCCATTTTATGAGGGCGATATAATCTGGTAAGTGAAAGGGAATATGCACTTTTTTGCCTGCGCGTGTCATGTGATCGAAAGGTAATAATGTTGAGGGCTGCTGTGCTATGGCTAAATAGTCGCCATTAATATCATAGGTTTGAGCTTCTTCTTGTGCTTGTGTCATGGCAGACATGCGAAGCTTGATTGAGGTTAAATAATCGTTTTCAAGTGATTGAACCAATTGCTCTCTTATAGGCGCTAAATCAACATACATGAGACAGGCCAATAATGTGGGTTCATCGAGCAATGCCTGACTTTTGAAACGCCCTTGCCAAAAAGCCCCTTTGGCATTTTCTTCTTTGTTGATTTTACGAGAAACCGTTTCATTTAAGCAGCGCATAAACCAGCTGATATCTGTCAAGCGTTTACGCCATAAGCTGGCTAATTCATTCATCTTTTTTTGTTCAGTTTCAGTCAGAGAGCCTTGTTCGCTATATTTGATGGCCAGAGGAGGAAGTTTAAAAAGGAGTTTCCAGCGTTGAATTAATGGGTTTATGGTTAAACGGTTTGCGGTATCAGTATCCACTTTGAGTACTAAATGATAGTGATGATTGAGAATGGCGTAAGCACAAATATCGATACAAAAAATCGTTGATAATTGCACAAGTTTATCGACAAACCATTGCGCACGATGAAGATCAAGTTTAGAAGGCTGTAAATGAGAGTCTATTTCAGTGACTAAATAAGTACCTCTGACACAATGGTTTTGAATATGGTAGTAGGGGGTGCTATCGATATGAATGAGTTTTTTTCGACTTTCGGTCATTAGGATTTGGTTTTAGTTAGTTTTTAAAAGCTTAGTTAGCATTATGCAAAAATACAATGAGGATATGACTCAGTCGAAGGTCTTGCATAAGCTTGAAGCAAAATATACTTGTTAAGCCTGTCCTAAAAAGCGCCATGTGATAACATTCTTAGCATATTCTGGTTCATTTAAGTTTCATCATGAAAATCCTGCATACGTCCGATTGGCATCTAGGGCAAAATTTTTTAACCAAGAGCCGTAAAAATGAGCATCAAGCGTTTCTCAATTGGTTGTTAGAGCAAGTGGCGTTACATCAAATTGATGCCCTGATAGTGGCGGGGGACATTTTTGATACTGGCACGCCGCCTAGCTATGCCAGAGAAATGTATAATCGTTTTGTGGTGGCGATGGAGAAGTTGAGTTGTACCTGTATTGTATTGGGTGGCAATCATGATTCGGTCTCAATGCTTAACGAGTCCAAAACCTTATTAGCGTGTTTAAACACCCATGTTGTTGCAAATACGTCGGATCTTGTTCAAGAGCAAGTATTAACCTTGAATAATAAACAGGGTGAAGTCGGAGCAATTGTATGTGCGGTTCCCTTTATTAGGGCCAGAGATATTGCCACTAGTCGTGCGGGTGAAACGGGTATTGAAAAACGTCAAGTATTAGGTGAGGCCATTAAACAGCATTATGCGTCCATTTATGATGAAGCATCGAGGTTAAGAGAGCTGAACCAATGGAATGTCCCTATTATTGTGACGGGGCATTTAACCGCATTAGGCGTGAGTCAATCGGAATCGGTTCGGGATATTTATATCGGCTCTTTAGAGGGATTTGCCGCTGATGGTTTTCCACCTGCTGATTATGTTGCTCTTGGACATATTCATCGTCCACAAGTGGTGGCTAAATCAGAACATATTCGTTATAGCGGTTCGCCTATTCCCTTGAGTTTTGATGAACTTAAATATAAAAAGCAAGTGATAATGGTTGAATTTACTCAATCTAAGCGTAAGCAAATAACACCTATCGATATTCCTCTTTTTCAACCTATGGCGGTACTCAAAGGCAGTCTTGATGAGATAGCAGAGCAGCTAATGCCGTTTAAGACTGAGGCTGTTGGTTTACCCACATGGCTTTTTATTGAAGTGCATATGCAAGACTATTTCTCCGATTTACAGCAACGAATTCAAAAGATGACTCAAGATCTGCATGTTGAGGTGTTAAAGATAAAACGGGCTAGAGGAGCCCATCAACAAGGTATTGAGCCTGTGGCAAAGGAAACATTGGCAGAATTAACCCCTGTTGATGTGTTTAATAAGCGTTTAGCTATTGAAAATAATAAGCAGGCAATTGCAGAGACTCAAGTGGAGCGAATTAAGACTCAGTTTCAACATATTCTTTGTGAAATAGAGCTTAAGGAAGTGGAATAAATGAAGATCTTACGTTTGCAATTTAAAAATCTCAATGCGTTAAAAGGAGAGTGGAAAGTGGATTTTACCCACTCCCCTTTTGTTGATAATGGCTTGTTTGCGATAACAGGGCCCACTGGCGCAGGTAAAACAACGATTCTCGATGCCATTTGTTTAGCCTTATATCATTGTACGCCTAGACTGGGAACAATTACCACATCCAGTAATGAAATCATGACGCGAGGCACGGCCGAGTGTTCGGCCGAAGTCGAATTCGAGGTAAAAAGTCGAGTTTATCGAGCCCATTGGAGTATGCGGCGCTCTAGAGGAAAGGTGGACGGTAAACTGCAATCAGCCGATGTACAATTGGCGGAAGTGGCAAGCGGGAAAATCATTGCTAGCCAGATAAAGCAAAAAAGTGAGAATATTGAGAGAATAACCGGGCTGGATTTTGCGCGATTTACTAAATCTATGATGCTATCTCAGGGAGAGTTTGCTGCTTTTTTAAATGCCAAAGAGAGCGAGCGAGCCGAGTTATTAGAAGAGTTAACGGGCACCGAAATATATGGATTGATCTCAGAAAAAGTACATGAAAAATTCACCCAGTCCAAGCAAGTACTGGCAGACCTTGAGGCGCAAGTGAAAGGCGTAAAACTGCTTTCAAATGAGGAAAAACACAGCCTAGAACAAGAACTCTCTCAGTTGGCCCAAACTCAGGCAAGATTAAAATCAGAACAAATTTCAATTCATGAGCATATGACTTGGCTGAATGATTTTCACAAGGCGCAAGCGAGAGAGCGTGGCGCTAATGAGCAACTTGCTTTGGCAGTGCAGCAACAACAAGATGACGAGTCAAAGTTACATCGCCTTCGAAATGCAGAGCCTGCAGAAAAGCTCAGAACCCCTTTTATGCTCTGGAATGACAGTGTGAAGCAATCTCAGGCAATGCAAAGCTTATTGAGCGAAAAAGAAAGCCTTGGGGCAGTACTTGAGAATAATCATCAGCAGCAGCAATCAAAGCATGCGTTATCAGAGTCTTGCCTGAAACAAGCTAGGCAAGCATTCAATGAGCTTGAAAGGCTGATTGTTAATGACATTCAACCTCTTGATAATCAGCGCCTTAACCTTCAAGAAAAGCATGACGATAAGGTGATTCAACTTGCCGATTTAAGTGAAAAGTATAAAAAAGAAAGCGCGCTCAAAGATAAACTGTTACGGGAGAAAACAGAGCAAGAGAACAAGCAAGCGGCAGTGAATGAATATTTACAGTTACATCAAGCCGACGCTTGCTTAAATACTTTTTTAGGGCAGTGGTTATTACAATCAGAGCAGCTTAAGGCTCAATCCGAGGCGCTTAACAAATTGATACTTAGTGAACAAGCTCAGCAAGGTGTCATTGACGATAAACAGACCGCACTTGATGGAACTCACGAGAAACTCAAAGCTGCAATCCATAGTGTGACGTTAAAAGAGCAAGCGTTAGCACAAGCGAAACGGCAACTGATAAATACTAAAAAAGCAGGCGATATTGAGTCACTTGAACAAGAAAGAGAAGCGTTAAATCAGTCTTATGGTGCTCGAATGAAAATGCTAGATTGCCATCAAACTTGGTTAAAGAATCAAAGGGAGCATGAACGCCTAGTGTCTTTGAGTGAAAAGCAAGGAGAGCTAATATCAAGTCTTGAGGAAAAACAACAAAGCGCCCATGCTCAAGTTAAGCAGCACAAACAATTAGTGAGTGCTTTGCAGCGGCTGGTGACACAAGAAGGGCATTTAGCTCAATACAGAAGTCAATTGCAGGAGGGCGATGAGTGCCCTTTATGTGGGGCTCAAGAGCACCCGAAAATATCAGGTAACACTGAGCCTCAGTCTGACTTTTTATTGGAGTTGGAGCAAGCTGAAAAGGCATTTGAACAAGCGCAGCTTCAGCTTTCTGAACTTAAATCAGAATGGCAGGCACAGTGTCGTTATGAGCAAGAATTACACCTGAAAAAACATGAAGTAATCCAGGAGCAAGAGTCGCTCATGGAAAATTGGCAGTTTTTAAACCATCAGCTTAGCATTGACATTGATCTCGATGATCATCAAGGCGTGAGCTTTTATCAAGAGGCTCAGGAAAGTCGTTTTACTGCTTTAACAGAGACGATTTCTGCCGTGAAGACTTGTGAGCGTGATGAGCAAGCGGCTCAGTTGGCTTGGCAAGACGCTTGTCGTGTTCAAGTGTCGTTAGAGCAAGGGAAATTACTCCTTGATCAAGATATTAAGGCTCAGAAGAATGTGCGAGAAAAAATATGGGCAGACAAGCAAGCTTGTCAAGCCAACATGACAAAAATACAAGAGGCTTTAAGACGGCAAATTGGCGATGCAGGTTATGATGTGCCTGATTTTGTCAAGATAGATGCTTGGTTAAAAGACAAAAACCGTGATGCGCAAACTTGGGAAAGTCAGTGCCAACAAAAAGAGGTCATCACTCATACTCTGTTAGCCTTATTGGCGCAAATAGAAGCGGTTACGTTTGGAGTGAATGAAAAAAATCATCAATTAGCACAACTGAAAAAGGAGCGAGAGCAATTAGCCTTTGAGCTTGAAAAAGTAACTAAGGCGCGCCATAAGCTGTTTGGTGATAAGGAGGTTGAAACAGAGAAAATGCTGGCACAGAAAAATGTTAAGTTAGCCGAGACTCATTACAAAGAGAGTGCGCAGCACCTTCAGTCAAGTCAAGATGCTTATGTGGCAATGAAAGCTGAAGTGAGGACCTTAGTGGAACAAGTACAAGTGCTAATGGCAAAAGAGCAGGAGGCTCAAGCTCATTGGCAAACTCAGCTTAAGCAAAGTCCATTTGATTCACAGTATGACTTTGAAAATGCCCTATTGAGTCAAGAGGAGCATCAGCAGTTAGTGACGCTGCAATTGGCACGGAATAAGGCGGTTAATGAAGCGAATGCCTTATTGCAAAATGCGGAAAAATCATTAGCAGTATTAAGGTCAAACCCTTTGGCGGACACGTTAGCGAATACCTCTTTGCAAACATTAGCAACTGAGCTTGAAGCATTAAATTTACAGTTGGATGAGCTGAATAAACGTGTCGGTGATATTACTGCTCGGCAACGTGCCGATTTAGCTCAAAAACAAACTGAGCAGGCCTTGTTTAACGAAATCGCTCGTTACAGTGAAGAGTATAATGATATTCAGTATTTGCATGCATTAATTGGCTCGCAAAAAGGCGATAAATTCAGAAAATTCGCGCAAGGACTAACCTTAGATAATTTAGTGTATTTAGCCAATAAACAATTAAACAGTGTTCATGGGCGTTATCAGTTAAAACGTAAGCAAGAGCAAGCGCTATTATTGGTTGTGATTGATACTTGGCAGGGAGACATTGAACGAGATACCAAAACGCTATCCGGTGGTGAAAGTTTTTTAGTGAGCTTGGCGTTAGCCTTAGCATTGTCTGATCTTGTGAGTCATAAAACCAGTATCGATTCATTATTTTTAGATGAAGGGTTTGGCACACTAGACAATGAGGCATTGGATATTGCCCTGAATGCCTTAGATAACCTCAATGCCAGAGGAAAAATGATAGGGGTCATCAGTCATATTGAAGCAATGAAAGATCGGATCCCCGTACAGCTTAAAATTCGCCGCCAAAATGGTTTAGGGATCAGCGCATTGAGTGATAAATACCGAGTAGCAAGTTAGTGATCTGCTATAGAGGCATGTGCTAATGAATGCCTAAGCTCTTGAAAACTGAAGTTCGTGAATACCTAAGTTAGTCAATGTTAGTCAATGCTTATGTCAGTGCTCTAATTCAGGAATATATCTGTGATTTAATGTGGGGCAATAAAAACGGATTTTTTGCTTGAGTACCTGCTTAAAGACTTCTCTTTGCGTAAAACTAAACGCCTTTAGGTCAATGACTAAAGGCGTTTTTTGATTGAGGGCAAAAACAATAACACGTTGAAAAGGCCCGTAGCTATTTATTTGCATACCGACGAATCTGTGCCAATGAATGCTTTCCATTTCATCATGCTCACCATAGTGGATCCCAAGGTGATCGATAGTAAACCTAAGGCCGAGAGGTTTTTTGCTGTATTTATGATAGATGATGGTCGTGATGGAAAACAATAAGGTGAATAAAAGGGTGTACGCAGATGTTTTTAGGATTATGGGATAATCGATAACTGGAAAATCATTACTATGTTTAAAGAAGGTTATTTGGGATAAAAAATGGCCTGCTCCACTCCCAATACTGACCTGAAAGGCTAATATTAGCTCACAAAACAACACTCTAGATGGTGTTTGAATTAACTGCATAGTACATCCTTGTATAATCAAAATATGACAACATTATGTTGCCATGACCTTATCATAAAATCATTTTAATACAATGAGATGAAAGTCAAAGTGAATGTGATGGTCTTGATGTGCGTTTTTGGACGACGTTTTCAACAACTGGCTATTGCTCCGTTACGGGAAGACATTAAACGCCTTTAGGTCAATGATTAAAGGCGTTTTTTGATTGAGCGCAAAAAACAATGATACGTTGAAAAAGGCCTAGCCTAATATGTGTTCATGCTTGAATTAATCAAGGCGCAGTTATCATTTCACTTTTTTGCTAAGTTACACTGATAAAATCGCGCTTCATTAGCCATATATTCTTCCGGCATATAATGGTGCTGCCTGTAGTCCTTGCTTATTAGTGTTATTGTTGGTTAATTGCTTAGCATATTCTAAATCACTTAGCTTTGCGGTTGATGAAACACTGCTAGTGTCTGTTTTTATTGTATCTGGAGCTGCTTGGGCTTCTGAGAAGAATGCGGGTGCCTTGGGATCACTTTTTATTTGCTCACGTATGTGCTGGTCTTGTGTATTTTTTTCTAAGTTTAACAATGTGTCATTAACCAGAGAACTTAGCTCGGGTAATGCATTTCCTATATATTTGAAGGAGAATTGATTGGCTACTTTTACTTCATCATCGGCAGAATGTTTTCTGTGAGTCTTGTCTAATTGATATCGAGTCATGTCCAATAATTCAGTATTGGGGACATCATACATCTGATCCATTACCGCGACTAAATTTTCTTTAGTGAGTCCTGATAAGTCAAGATTGTAATTTTGACCATGTGCTAATAAATGGGTCGCAACGGCATCGGTAACTTGTGCTTTTACGGCCATTGGATCGCTATTAATATTACTGAAACGAGAACCGTCAAATATACCATAAATTTGATCGCGCACTGCTGTGTGCATAACATAGGTTAATGCTGCTTCTTTATGAGGAGAAAGGTTTGTTAATGGCGATGGCGCACCATTAAACATCTTATCGACTAGTTTGAATGTCACATTGGTTTTAGCTAGCTCGCTATTGATTTTATTTTCAATTTTTGTAGCTGTACTTCCTGAGCCATGAAGCCAAGCTGAAAAAGAGCTGCGCTCCGTAGCACCTTGTTTGCTCAATGAAACCGTTCCATCTTCATTGCGACTTATTGAAAATGTTTTTTCACCAACTATGATCGTATCATTGGCTTGTAATTGATTAATGAAGTCTGCATTGACGTTCATATTACTTAGACTGGATACAGAAAATCCCATAAATAACCTCAGATTAGTTTAATTAACATTAGAAAAGAATATTTACTTTATGAAATGCATTCTCACGATCTTTACTTGCTTACCTACTTATTAACTCTTTATCCCACTTTTCAGCTTCTGCGATGAGTTTTTCAATCATTTCCATAACTTGTGTTGGATTGTTTTCGGATAGAAGTACTGTTTGGTAAACTGTGATACGGTTTGACCCCTCTAATATGGCCACTCCAATGTCACCACGTAAAGGACCAGCAGCGGCATGCAGTAATGATTGATACAGGGCTATTTCCATTTCTTGGGTGATGCTATGTTGAGTCATTACTGCAAGACGTAAGCTCATGTTGCTTTGATCACGATACGCAGAGAAAAATAATTCTGAAGAGTGATTGCCTTGGGATTTTTCAGTCAGTTCGCATGCAAAAACGTTTTCACTGTCGAATTGAATTTTGACACCTAACTTGGATAATGCTTCTTCGAATATGTCCATTATGTTTTTTATCAATGAGTTATAATTTATATCAGTATTGATGTTATTTAAAATTTGAGATATAAAAAAAACAAATTAATGCCTTGTTCTGGTTCGACCAGACTAAGGTGGTGTAGACTTTTTTTGGTAGCGTTTGATTTTTAGTTAAATAGCGTTTAATTGTTTTAATTAGGAGGCATTTAGTAATTATAATTAAAACATGATGTTATTCTTATTTTTTTTGAACTCCTTATGAAGGCGATCATTTTTTTGAATTTAATTTTTTTTTGAAACAAATGTAAATATTTAATTTTGGAGTTCAAAAGTGAAAAGAGCGCTCAAATGAGTAATGCCAGTAAGTTAAGCTTGCTGGCATTTTTTATTTCTAGCATATCGCTGTGGTCTTCGTTTGACTGTGCGGGG
>NZ_CANLZC010000138.1 GCF_947495455.1 uncultured Shewanella sp.
ATAAATGCGCCTTGAATTGAAAAGCCTGAGAAGCTCTGAATTGATCATCTATATAATAGAATTGGTATAAGTACAAGGATGTACAGGTATTGAGTGTTCGTTGATTGCAGCTTGAAATATCACGGGAATAGTATTTATCATGGGCCAGTTAGATGACAAAAGTTAGGAAATATAAAGGTTTTATTATATAAGTGTTTTTTTTAGTCGCCTTCAGGCTATGTACTTTATGCTTTAGAAGGTATTTTCTGCAATAACTCTTTGTTTCAGCTTAGGTTCAATATTTATTGTTAGAATTAATCCTTTCAGTTTCTATTTTGACTAATTTAAAGTGTTTAAAATACAATATATTAGATAGTTTCACTATACTTGTTTTTAATGTCCGTATTGGTTTTCCTGATAGGAGTTGTTTTGATTAATATATTGAGGACATATAGCAAGGTCAGTTTTCTTTTTAGTCTTCTTGCTTTGTTAACTGCCTGTAGCTTTCAAGCTCAACGTCCTGCTCCTGTGGTTAGCTTGTCTAATGAGCGTTTTTCTAATTACCCTAAAGGCTCTATCAAGACGCCTTATTATCGAGTGAAAAAAGGCGATACTTTGTACTCTATTGCTTGGGGAGCAAATTGCGATTTTACGGATATCGCGAAGTCCAATTCTTTGACGAAACCTTTCATCATTTACCCTGGTCAGATTTTAAAACTGACAAAAACTGAGAAAAACTCTAGTGGTCATACCAGAGTGAAGTCAGTAACTACTACGGCTAAAAAACCGATTAACACTAGTGTTAACAAAAAGAATCAAACGGTTAACAAAAAAGAGGTGGCCAAAAAACAGACCGTTGAGGTGGTTAAAAAATCACTTGATCAACCGAGCAAGTCGGCGTACCCTTTAACAGGTAGTAAACAAACTATCAACGAGGTTATCCACAAACCGAAAACCTCTTTACCAAATAAAGTGAGTTTGTGGCAATGGCCAGTAAAAGGCAAGTTAATAGGGACATTTTCTGCTAATGAGCAAGGCAATAAGGGAATAAAAATTGCTGGCGTTAGAGGCCAGTTAATTAAAGCCGCTGCAGCGGGTCGAGTGGTTTATGCTGGTAATGCGTTACGTGGTTATGGCAATTTAGTGATTATTAAACATAGTGATAACTATTTAAGTGCTTACGCTCATACTGAAAAAATATTAGTCAAAGAAAAACAATTTGTTCAAGCGGGTCAAACCCTTGCCAAGATGGGCAGTACAGGTACGGATAGAGTCATGTTACATTTTGAAATCCGTTATCTTGGCAAGTCAGTTAACCCGCTTAAATATTTACCTAAATACGAGTGATTTAGGTGCCGTTTTGGCAATGGGAGGATAGCACATTGAAGTAGTTTAACATCGTGAAATCATGGGAGATCCATTATGGGCCGAACTAGAATCGCAGCACAGACACAGCCACTCGTCGATTTATCCAAAGATGAATCTGATCTAGCACTAAGTCATAAGGATGATGAACGAAAAGATGCTGATCTTGATCAACAAGTTCAAGACGATATTCAAAAAAACTTAGATGCTACTCAACTTTATCTCGGTGAGATAGGCTTTTCTCCTCTACTGAGTGCAGAAGAAGAAGTTTACTTTTCTAGAAAATCCCTTAAAGGCTGTGAAAAGTCTCGCAATCGTATGATCGAAAGCAATTTGAGACTCGTCGTGAAAATTGCCCGTCGTTATAACAATAGAGGTTTAGCTTTACTTGATTTGATTGAGGAAGGAAACCTTGGTCTTATTCGTGCTGTTGAAAAGTTTGATCCTGAACGTGGATTTCGTTTCTCGACTTATGCGACTTGGTGGATAAGGCAAACGATTGAACGTGCGATTATGAATCAAACACGAACAATTCGCTTACCTATTCATGTAGTGAAAGAATTAAATGTTTATCTTAGAACGGCAAGAGAGTTAGCTCATAAACTGGATCATGAACCTACAGCGGAAGAAATTGCCGAGAAATTGGATTTATCCAGTAGTGACGTGAGTCGAATGCTTAAGTTGAATGAGAGGATCACCTCCGTTGATACCCCTCTTGGTGGTGAGAGCGATAAAGCCTTATTGGATGTATTAGCTGATGATGATAATGTTGGGCCTGACTATAAGGTTCAAGATGAAGATATGTCCAAATCTGTTGTTAAATGGTTGAATGAACTCAATACTAAGCAAAGAGAAGTCCTTGCGAGACGTTTTGGTTTACTAGGCTATGAGCCTTCAACATTGGAAAATGTGGGTAAAGAAATTGGTTTGACAAGAGAGCGAGTAAGACAAATTCAAGTTGAAGCGTTAAAGCGTTTAAAGGATTTATTAGGTGCTCAAGGTTTGTCTGTGGAGGCAATTTTTAAAGTCTAATTTTTTTATCGTAAATATTAATCAATTAAGCCCGTTTACTCGGGCTTAATTGGTTCTATACCCGTGATACCTGAAGATGCATGTTTTCAGAGCCTGTAAAAGTACCTAACCTGAACTCGGGATAATGAGTGTCAACAATATTATGAAATTCATTTAATATCAGCAAATTAAATAAAATTGGGTTATCCTTTATTTTCAAAATTGGCTTAATACTGCAATTTTTGTCGATATCAAGGCGAAATTTCGTATCTAATAGCAGGCTATTAGTAGAAAGCACAACACAGATAGGGGCAAAAATAGCGCTATTAAGCGGCGCTGCTTATCCCGAGTTCAGGTTACCTAATTCAAGGCGTATTATTGCAAGAATGCTGGTTGCCTTTTAAAATGATACAACGCAGAAGTCGGTGCTTTTACAGACTCCCAACGGGCTGGTTTAAAAGCCTTTTATACTGCGTTACTGAACATCAGCTTAGAATAACTAGGCACGCTGTTCAAAGCCTTGTCTAAAAGGCTTTTAATTCCAGCTGAATCCTGCATCTTCAGGTGTCACGGGTATAAAGCGTTATGAATGCTGCAGTTGTTTAAGTTGATACAAGCATTCTAAAGCTTGTTTAGGACTAAAATCATCGGGGTTGATTTGACTTAAGGTTTCAGACAGCACGGATGGTGCAACCTCGGGTAATGGTGCTAAAGGGGCTTGATGTGCTGAGCTTCCAGTTTGTTCGCGACTTTCCAATTGGTGTAATTTATTTTTTGCCGTGTGAATGACACTGGCGGGAACACCTGCAAGTGCGGCAACTTGTAAACCATAACTGCGACTGGCTGGGCCTTCTTGTACAGCATGCATGAATGCAATCGTATCGCCGTGTTCGACGGCGTCTAAATGGACATTTTCTACATTATCCAGTTGTTCGGGTAACTGGGTTAATTCAAAATAATGGGTTGCAAAAAGGCTCATTGCTTGAATCGTTTTTGCTAAATACTCTGCCGCAGACCATGCCAGTGACAGTCCATCATATGTCGAGGTTCCCCTGCCTATTTCATCCATTAACACTAAGCTTTGTGGGGTCGCATTATGCAAAATGTTTGCGGTTTCAGTCATTTCAACCATGAAGGTGGAACGTCCAGAGGCTAAGTCATCTGATGCACCAATACGGGTGAAAATCCGATCAATGGGACCTATTTGTGCGGCTTGTGCGGGCACATAAGAGCCAATGTGAGCCAGTAAGGTGATAAGTGCAACTTGGCGCATGTAAGTTGATTTACCGCCCATATTAGGGCCTGTTACAATTAACATCTTTCGCTGGTGATTGAGTGTAACAGGGTTAGCAATGAACGGATTTTGACTCACTTGTTCGACAACGGGATGGCGACCCGCTGCAATGTGAATACCTGTGTTTTCAGTTAACTCTGGGCAGGCATAATTGAGTGTTTGTGCACGCTCTGAAAAATTATTCAATACATCAAGCTCTGCCGCTGCTGTCGCAAATGCTTGTAGTTCATGAATTTTGGGTTGCAGTTGCTCAAATAAGTCTTCCCATAATTGTTTCTCAATCGCTAACGCTTTACCTTGGCTAGAAAGGACTTTATCTTCATGTTCTTTCAATTCAGGAATAATGTATCGCTCGGTGTTTTTGAGCGTTTGTCTGCGTTGATAATTCAGTGGGACTAAATCGGATTCACGGCGGCTGATTTCAATATAGTAGCCGTGTACGCGGTTATAGCCGACTTTGAGTGTTGTACAACCCGTTTGTTCTTTTTCTCTGGCCTCAAGTTGTGCTAAGTAGTCTGTGGCGCCTTCGCTTAAGTTTCGCCATTCATCTAAATCGGCATTATAACCTGTACGTATAACACCTCCATCACGAATGAGCATAGGAGGGTTATCGACAATGGCTCTTTCGAGTAAATCGAGTTCTTCGGGAAACTCTCCAATAGTACAGCTTAAATATTGCAGGTGTGATGCGTTCATTTGCTTTAGAGTCTGCTGAAGATCAGGTAATAACCTTAAGGCATCCCTTAAACGTGCAAAATCTCTAGGCCTTGCATTTCTAAGCGCTAAACGTGCTGTGATCCGTTCGATATCGCCTAATGTTTTTAATTGTGTAAATAACGCCTCAGAGACTTGTGTTTCAATGAGTTCTGCGACGGCATTTTGTCTGGATTTGATCGCACTATGATGGCGAAGAGGTTGATGGATCCACCGTTGTAACATACGACTGCCCATGGCCGTTGCCGTATTATCGATAATAGAAGCTAAGGTATTATCTTGGCCGCCTTGCAAATTTTGAGTGAGCTCTAAATTGCGGCGTGTGGCGGCATCGAGAATAATACTGTCATCTTGATTGAATCGAATAATGGCATTGATATGCGGCATGGCAGTGCGCTGGGTATCTTTAACATATTGCATTAAACAACCGGCTGCTTGTAGAGACAGTTTTGCATCACCTAAACCAAAGCCATGTAAATCTTTGGTTTTAAATTGTTCTAGTAATAACCGATAACTCGTATCAAAATCAAATTCCCATTCAGGTCGTCTACGAGTGCCTCGATAATTTTCGATGAGGTAAAGTTCATCGAAATCTTCACTGTAAAGAATTTCAGCAGGGTGTGTGCGCTGTAATTCTGTTTCAAGTGCGGCTTTATCTACTAACTCTGCAATGACAAAGCGGCCCGATGCGACATCGAGCGTAGCATAACCATAACCCGTTTTACCTTGGTACAGCGCGGCAAGTAAATTATCTTGTTTTTCTTGCAGTAAGGCTTCATCTGTCAAGGTTCCTGGTGTGACGATACGAACGACTTTTCTTTCTACAGGGCCTTTTGAGGTTGCTGGATCGCCGACTTGCTCACAAATTGCCACCGAGGTTCCTTGCTGAACGAGTTTGGCCAAATAGCCTTCGACGGCGTGATAGGGAATGCCAGCCATTGGAATGGAATTGCCGCCACTTTTACCTCTGGCTGTTAATGATATGCCTAATTGTTGCGATGCATTCTTAGCATCGTCATAAAAAAGCTCATAAAAATCACCCATTCGATAGAAAAGTAGCATGTCAGGGTGTTGCGCTTTTAAGGTGAGGTATTGGCGCATCATTGGCGTGTGTTTTTCTAAATTTTGAAGGTTTATATCAGTCATTTTAATCACTTATGAATTTACCGAAAGGGTGCTGTTGAATCATTTTACAAAGTAAAACACTATGTGAAGGCAAATTGAATCTTGATGCCAATTAAAAATAGGAATGAAAAATGGTCATGTTATTACTTTGTTTTATTGAATGACATTAGGTTTAGCAGTGTCTTTGACCCTACCTATAGTACCAATATTTTAATGCTTTGGAATGGATTTATTCGCGGAAATAATCAAATGGAGTAAATGGTTTTTCTTAGTGACTCTTGTAAAAGCGGTTTTTAAAATGAAATAGAAAAATTAATCAACAGGACTTGATACTGTATGATTGTACAGTATACTAGATCACATATTGAGGCTCATATTTATACCAATTGAGTTCTCATAAATGAATTTAACCCGCATAGCGAGATGGTAAGGATAATAAGCATGAAGATAGATCCGAATAAAGAAAAAGCACTTAATGCCGTATTAGGACAGATAGAAAAACAGTTCGGTAAAGGTTCTATCATGAAACTGGGAGAAGATCGTTCAATGGATGTTGAAACGATTTCTACAGGCTCATTGTCATTGGATGTCGCGCTAGGCGCTGGCGGTTTACCTATGGGGCGTATTGTTGAAATTTATGGTCCTGAGTCTTCTGGTAAAACAACGTTAACATTGGAAGTTATTGCTTCTGCACAAAAAATGGGTAAAACCTGTGCTTTTATTGATGCAGAGCATGCGCTTGATCCTATTTATGCTCAAAAGTTGGGTGTCGACATTGATAATTTACTTTGCTCGCAACCTGATACCGGTGAGCAAGCGTTAGAAATTTGTGACGCATTAACCCGCTCTGGTGCGGTTGATGTGATCATTGTTGATTCGGTTGCCGCGTTAACACCGAAAGCTGAAATTGAAGGTGAAATTGGTGATTCACATATGGGGCTAGCTGCTCGTATGATGAGTCAAGCCATGAGAAAATTAGCGGGTAATTTAAAGCAATCGAATACATTGCTTATTTTCATTAACCAAATTCGTATGAAAATTGGTGTGATGTTTGGTAACCCAGAAACCACTACTGGTGGTAATGCGCTTAAGTTCTACGCCTCTGTTCGCCTTGATATTCGCCGTACTGGTGCGATTAAAGATAGAGATGAAGTTGTCGGTAATGAAACGCGTGTCAAAGTGGTTAAAAATAAAATTGCGGCTCCTTTTAAACAAGCTGAATTTCAAATTTTATATGGTGAAGGGATTAACAGTACTGGCGAGTTAGTTGATTTAGGTGTGGCGCATAAACTTGTTGAAAAATCAGGTGCTTGGTACAGTTATAAAGGTAGCAAAATTGGTCAAGGACGCGCCAATGCGGGTAAGCATTTAATTGAAAACCCCAGTATTGCGGCGGAAATCGAAGCCAGCTTACGTGAGATGTTATTGAGTAAAGGGGGATCTGCTGAGACTCAAGCCGCCGAACCAACGGGTGATAATGTCGATCTAGAAACAGGTGAAGTCTTCTGAGTCAAAGTGCCAAACAAATTGCGGTCGCGCTATTAGCGCGCCGTGATCATTCTCAATTAGAGATCAGAACGAAATTAGCGCAAAAAGATTTTCCTGATGATGAAATTGAAGCTTGTCTGCAGTTTTGTTCTGAAAAGGGATATATCAACGATGAACGTTTTGCCCTGCTTGTCGTTAAAAGCCAAGTGAGTAAAGGACATGGCGTCAATCGAATCCAACAAGTGTTAACCCAAAAAGGCATTACCAAGCTGATCTGTCAGCAAGTATTGTTTGATACTGAATACGACTGGTTCGCCCTTGCTAAGGCTAAAGCGTTCAAGAAATACAATGGGCGTCCAGTGGCTGATTATAAAGAAAAAGCAAAACGTATTCGTTATTTATTGGGACAAGGCTTCCGTTATGATGAAGCGCAATATGCTTTGGATGAGAATACATAACCTTTACCCTATGAGTTGGATAGGCTTTAATTGCCCTATTGTTTTTATCCTGCTTATTCTCTTTATTTAGCGGATAAGCAGGCGTTATTTTTTCTTCATTATTTTGTTTTAATTCCACAATCAAATATCACTTCTTTCTCTTTATACTGCATTGTTTGCCTGCGCCGTAGAAACTGGCATATTGCCGTAGCTTGGGTATATAATGCACCATAAAATTATACCTTGCGGCATTGATTAAAGCCGCTGTGAGCCTTATTCAATTCAGGACGATGTCATGTATCAAACCACTAAAGAGTTAAGAAATGCTTTCCTGGAGTATTTCGGTACTCACGGCCACGAAGTTGTCGATAGCAGTTCTCTTGTTCCAGTCAATGATCCGACCTTACTTTTCACTAATGCGGGTATGAATCAGTTTAAAGATGTATTTTTAGGTGCCGATAAGCGTAGTTATAGCCGTGCAACGAGTTCACAGCGTTGTGTTCGAGCGGGTGGTAAGCATAATGATTTAGATAATGTGGGATATACGGCTCGTCATCACACATTTTTCGAAATGTTAGGGAATTTTAGTTTCGGCGACTATTTTAAAGAAGATGCGATCCGTTTTGCTTGGTCTTTTTTAACTGAAACACTCAAGCTGCCAAAAGAAAAGTTGTGCGTCACTATCTACGAGACAGATGATGAAGCTTTTGAGATTTGGAATAAAAAAATTGGTGTTGCAGAGGAGAACGTGATCCGTATTGGAGACAATAAAGGATCAGCTTATGCCTCGGATAACTTTTGGCAAATGGGCGATACAGGTCCTTGCGGGCCTTGCACTGAAATTTTTTATGATCACGGCGAGCATATTTGGGGCGGACGCCCGGGAACGCCAGAAGAAGATGGTGATCGCTTTATTGAAATCTGGAATATTGTCTTTATGCAGTATAACCGCCAGGCCGATGGCGAGATGCATCCTCTACCTAAACCTTCAGTTGATACTGGAATGGGGATTGAGCGCATTGCAGCGATTATGCAAGGTGTGCATTCGAATTATGAGATAGATATTTTTAAGCAGTTGATTGCAAAGGCTGCAGATATCATAGGTGTGAGTGATTTAGAGAATAAATCATTGAGAGTGATTGCCGATCATATTCGTTCCTGCTCTTTTCTTATTGCAGACGGTGTGATGCCGTCAAATGAAGGTCGCGGCTATGTATTAAGGCGCATTATTCGCCGTGCTGTGCGTCATGGTAACAAGTTAGGCGCGACTGACGCATTTTTCTATAAGCTGGTGCCGACGTTAATTGATGTTATGGGTGATGCTGCTAAAGGATTAGTGCAAACGCAAGCCATTGTCGAGAAATCATTAAAAGCAGAAGAAGAGCAGTTTGCACGTACATTAGAGCGTGGATTAGGGATTTTAGATACCGCGCTTAACAAGCTTGAAGGTGATGTTTTAGATGGTGAAACGGCTTTTAAATTATATGATACCTATGGTTTTCCTGTGGATTTAACGGCGGATGTGTGCCGTGAGCGTGAAATAAGTGTTGATGAACCTGGTTTTGACGCTGCGATGGCGAAACAACGCAGTCGTGCTCAAGCTGCAGGACAATTTAATACTGACTATAACGATACTTTAGTCATTGAAGAAAATACTGATTTTTGTGGTTATACGGATTTAGCTTTAGATACTGAAGTCATTGGTATTTATCAAGATGGTCAGGAAGTTAATAGTGTCCATGTCGGTGATGATGCGGTTATTATTCTAAAGCAGACCCCTTTCTATGCTGAATCTGGCGGGCAATGTGGTGATAAAGGCACATTGTGCACGCAAGAAAGTGCATTTACAGTGTCTGATACTCAAAAATACGGTCAAGCTATTGGTCATATTGGAAAAGTAACACAAGGTACTATTACTAAAGGTCAACAGTTAACTGCCAGTGTTGACAAAGAGACTCGTCAACGTACTGAGTTAAATCACTCTGTCACCCATTTACTGCACGCTGCATTACGGCAAATCTTAGGGTCTCATGTAACGCAAAAAGGCTCGTTAGTGGAACCTGACAAACTTCGTTTTGATTTTTCACATTTTGAAGGAGTGAGTGCCACAGAATTACGAAAAGTAGAGCACCTTGTGAATGAGCAGATCCGTCTCAATCACCCTTTGCGCTCAGAAGTGATGAATATCGATGAGGCAAAAGAGAAAGGCGCAATGGCGCTTTTTGGTGAAAAGTATGATGCCCAAGTCCGTGTTGTCACTATGGGTGACTTTTCCATTGAATTGTGTGGTGGAACCCATGTGGGAAGAACGGGTGATATTGGCTTGTTTAAAATTACCTCCGAAGGGGGGATTGCTGCTGGTATTCGCCGTATTGAAGCTGTTACCGGCGAAGCCGCAATGAATTATATTGCTAAGCAGCAAGTTGAGTTAGCCACCACTGCTGAACTTTTAAAAGCGGATCCTTTGTCGGTTGTGAGTAAGCTGAAAATACAACTTGATCGTAGCAAGTCTCTTGAAAAAGAGTTGGCGCAGTTAAAAGATAAATTGGCTGCAGCAACGAGTGCCGATTTAGTGAGTGAAGCGCAAGAGATTAACGGTATTAAAGTCCTTATTAAGAAACTAGATAATGTTGAGCCAAGTGCATTGCGTGGCCTGCAAGATGAGCTGAAGCAAAAATTAAAGTCAGGCATTGTGGTATTGGCTATTGCGAGTGACAAGAAAGTTAATCTTATCGTGGGTGTGACTAAAGATTTAACCGCTAAAGTGAAAGCGGGTGAACTCGTCTCTTCGATTGCGGCACAAGTGGGCGGAAAAGGAGGAGGTCGCCCAGATATGGCTCAAGCTGGAGGCAGCCAACCTGAGAATCTAGATAGTGCCTTGTCTCAAGTTCAACCTTGGCTTGAAGAACGATTGGCGTGAATAATTAACCCTTGATATGATTAAATACTATTGTATCTAATTGTTAATTTGGTAATTGAGTGCGTGTAAATGTGACGCACTTTTTTACATATTGAGCTTTGATTGTTACCCTGAATGTTGTTGTTATTGCGTTAAAGCGACACTTAGCTGGAGAACTGATTTTATCTTTTCAAAGGTGTTTTTATTCATTAAGGTTTAAGCTTATTGAATGGTAAAATCAATTAAATTTACATTTTTTATTTTAAGTTTATGTTTGTTATGGTTTAAATTGAATGATGCTAGAATCCTGTATTGGAAAGCTGTGCTTTATCGCGAACTTTAATTTGCAATTTAGCTGGGAGTGTTTAGGGTTAAGTTATAATTAAATGACGCTTTTCGAATAGAGTACTATTAATTTGTACTAAGCTAACCTTATAATAAGCACATAATAGCGGAAATAATGCCGTACGAAACTGAATTAGGAATTAAAGGAGCAAGATAATGCTGATATTGACTCGTCGTGTTGGTGAAACACTGATGATTGGTGACGAAGTAACAGTTACTGTATTAGGCGTTAAAGGTAATCAAGTACGCATCGGTGTGAATGCGCCGAAAGAGGTTTCAGTGCATCGTGAAGAAATTTATCAACGTATTCAGTCCGAGAAAGCGGGTACGCCTTCAGAAGGTGGCAATTTCTGAGAGTATTAGGCCTAATTCTTTCATTGTGACCGTTTATAAGAACCAGCATTTATGCTGGTTTTTTTATGGAAAGAGATTTTAAATGGGTCTATTGCCTCAAATCTAGTGTTATGAGCAAGGAAGGCAGCGCCGTGGGATCTTCTATGTTATACCAATTCTACTATATAAGTGATCTTTCAGCGGGAATTCAACATACTGTAGGCAAGGTCGTTAATTGCTCCTGCATTAACAGACAGTCCCACCATCCATGGCGGTCGCGGATGATTGAAGCTAATAGTGATTCTCGGCTTGGGTTCAAACGTCGCCCTATCTCCTTCATCCATGAAGTCGTATATCGAAAGCATCTAAGTCACATAAAGTATGTTGAAACCCGCACAAAGTGAGCTTCTCAGACATTCCAGTTCAGCGTTGCATTCATTTGAAAGGGATCACCATTACAGCATAAATGCGCCTTGAATTGAAAAGCCTGAGAAGCTCTGAATGGATCATCTATATAATAGAATTGGTATTAAAAGGGCTAGCAAGCTCTGGTTGGCTATTTGTTGGTAGAGGTTGAGTTATCACGGGTATTGCCTACCTTATTGTGTGATTAACGCTTAAACCATCTTTATTGTCGTGCCCTTCTCTGTTTTACTGACATATCATGTTGTTTGTAAGAAGTTGCTGGCTTGCATCACACAGGCTTTGCTTTCGCTGCATATGTTGAAGCATGTCATAATGGCCAGTGTGATATATTCTGATGGCATTGAGACGGTTTCATTGAAAATTGATTGCTATGTTTTTTCTTTTTTGGTGTTTTTTAATACACAGAGAGAATTAAGATAGGACAATAATATATAAACTCGCTTTATATAACACCAATATGATTAAAAACAGTTCAAACAGCAAAGGTTTATTAAAAAGGGTTTGACTTATTTTCGGCAAACAGTAATATGTGCGCCAAGAAACGGAGAGGTGGCCGAGTGGCCGAAGGCGCTCCCCTGCTAAGGGAGTATGGGCTTTATCTCCCATCGAGGGTTCGA
>NZ_CANLZC010000139.1 GCF_947495455.1 uncultured Shewanella sp.
AAGGGAGGTCAAACATAGGCCAAGAACTTACTCCCTAAAATTATATTAGCTCTTAACTGACCAGTATTAGGCCCTAGGTTATTGAGCAATATCGTTATGGCATAACGATATTGCCTCACATTTTCCTTTTATCTTTTCATTTAAGACTTGACTGTTTACTCAACTTCTCACTCAACTGTTCACTAAAAGAATGGGTGTAATCGTATCGCTTATTCTATCATTGATGATCTTGTATGTTTTTTGATATTGAATTATTAAATAATTAAATCTTAATGGTTTTTTTATGAACTTTCTGTTTTGGACATTTAACCTTGAGTCAATCTCAGTGTGCTTATATTTGCCGTTTTTTCTTATTGTGTTGTCATTTTGACTGACTTTATGCAAAAGACACTGCTAAATATCAAATTTTAAACAATACTAATATTACTCACATTTCTATAGCGACTCATCAAGTGGCTATGCTTTGAAATGTCAACTCCCATTCATTTGTAAAGAGTTGCCATGATGAAGATGACAAAGAAAGATTTGATTTGGATTATTTCATTGCTTTTGCTAACGGGTTGCAGTCTAGGTGTACTTGATTCTAAGGGGCAGGTGGGGAAAGATGAGGCGGAATTAATTATTACTGCGACCTTGTTGATGCTCATTGTGGTGATCCCTGTGATTGTCATGACCTTTGTATTTGCATGGAAATATCGGGAGCATAATGAAAAGTCAACCTATGCACCAGATTGGGCCCATTCAACCAAAATAGAGGCCTTTGTTTGGGGGATCCCTTTTCTTATTATTTTGGTCTTAGCCATTATTACATGGCGAACGACTCATGAACTTGACCCTTATAAGCCGTTAGACAGCGATGCTGAGCCCATCGTTATTGAAGTGATTGCGCTTAATTGGAAGTGGTTGTTTATCTATCCTAAATTTGGCATTGCCACTATTAATCATATCGAGATCCCCATTGATGTGCCCATTGCTTTTAAGCTCACCTCTGATGCGCCAATGAATTCTTTTTTCATTCCAAAATTAGGAGGACAAATTTATGCCATGTCTGGCATGAAAACACAATTACATTTAATTGCCAATGAACTAGGCACATTTAGAGGTATGTCAGCCAATATTAGTGGTGAAGGCTTCTCAGATATGAGATTTACCACCACTTCAACCTCTGAAAAAGGCTTTAAAGATTGGGTGAATAGCGTTAAACAATCCCAGCTGAAGCTGAATAAAGCGCAATACAATAAATTAAGTAATAAGAGTGAAAATCATCCTATACAGTACTTTTCATATGTTGAGCCGCGATTATTTGAAGCCGTAATTGAAAAATACATTTTGCCAGGTAAACAAGATGCGGATCGCAAATTTATTTTAAGGCAGGACTAACTATGCTAGGGAAATTAACTTGGGACTCTGTCCCCTGGGATAACGGCATTGTGATGGGCGCCGTTTCATTTATGGCTGCTGTGATCATAGTATTGGCATTAATCGTGACGCGATACGGTAAGTGGCGTTACCTTTGGAGTGAATGGTTCACGACTATCGATCATAAAAAAATAGGCATCATGTATATCCTTGTGGGATTTGTCATGATGTTAAGAGGCTTTAGCGATGCGATTATGATGCGTTCGCAATTAGCGTTAGCCGCGAGTGCACCAGGCTATTTACCTCCGGAGCATTACGATCAAATCTTTACTGCTCATGGCGTGATCATGATTTTCTTTGTGGCAATGCCTTTGGTGATAGGGTTTATTAATATAGTGGTGCCCCAGCAAATTGGCGCCCGCGATGTGGCATTTCCTTTCATGAATTCCTTAAGTTTCTGGCTGTTTTTTGTAGGCATGGTGCTAGTCAATATGTCTTTAGGAATAGGCGATTTTGCGCGAACGGGTTGGTTGGCGTATCCGCCATTATCAGGCATTGCTAATAGTCCCGGCGTGGGGGTGGATTATTATATTTGGAGTCTGCAAATTGCGGGTATAGGCACCCTGATGACAGGCATTAATTTCTTTGTCACTATTATGAAAATGCGTTGTCCAGGCATGACTTTGATGCGAATGCCTATTTTTACTTGGACTGCATTATGCACTAATATTTTGATTATTGCCGCCTTTCCTGTATTAACTGTGACGTTAGCTTTATTAACCTTAGACAGGTACTTAGGTTTTCATTTTTTTACCGCGACGGCTGGTGGCGATCAAATGATGTATGTTAACTTGATTTGGATTTGGGGCCATCCAGAAGTTTATATTCTTATTTTGCCTGCTTTTGGGGTTTTTTCTGAAGTCGTGCCGACTTTCACCCATAAGAAACTCTTTGGCTATACCGCTATGGTGTATGCCACTGCGGTGATCACTATCCTTTCTTTTAGTGTTTGGTTACATCATTTCTTTACCATGGGATCGGGGGCCAATGTGAATGCCTTTTTTGGCATTGCCACTATGATCATCGCCATCCCCACTGGGGTTAAAATATTTAATTGGCTATTTACTATCTACCGTGGGCGATTACAAATGAATTTGCCTATCATGTGGACCTTAGCGTTTTTATCAACATTCACCATAGGGGGAATGACTGGCGTACTATTGTCAGTGCCTGGTGCTGATTTTCTATTACATAACAGTTTGTTTCTTATTGCACATTTTCATAATGTCATTATTGGTGGTGTGGTGTTTGGCATGTTTGCCGGTTACTGTTATTGGTTTCCTAAAGCGTTTGGTTTTAAATTGGAAGAGAAGAAATGGGGTAAGCTGAGTTTCTGGTTCTGGGTGATAGGCTTCTATTTAGCTTTTATTCCTTTGTATGCGCTTGGTTTTATGGGCATGACAAGACGCCTTAATCATTATGATGTTGATACGGGATGGCAGCCTTTACTTATGGTGGCGATGGTTGGGGCGGTATCGATTTTATTTGGGATTATTTGCCAAGCAATTCAATTATATGTGAGCATTCGCGATCGCAATTTAAATCGTGATGAAACAGGCGATCCTTGGAATGCAAGAACATTAGAGTGGTCAACCAGTTCTCCTCCAGCATTGTATAACTTTCCTTTTACCCCTGTGGTCGATGATATCGATGCTTTTTGGAAAGAAAAGCAAGAAAACCCTGTTAGGCCTAAAGAGACACGGCCTTATGTGGATATTCATATGCCACGCAATACGGGAGCTGGATTCATTATGTCTGCTTTTGCGCTTGTTTTTGGTTTTGCGATGATTTGGCATATTTGGTGGCTGGCCTGTGTTGGAATATTGGGTATTTTTGTGGCCTTTATTCACCGGTGTTTTGAAAAAGATGTGGATTACTATATTCCTGCGGCTGAGGTCGAAGCCATTGAAAAGTTAAGGAGTCACAATGTCTAGTACTGTAATGGAGCCTCATGTTGAAGAGCTGGACGAACATTCGATAACCGTTTTTGGTTTTTGGATTTACATCATGAGTGATTGCATTTTATTTGCGACCTTGTTCGCGACTCATGCTGTATTGATGCCTAATTTTTTTGGTGGACCGACGCCCCATGAACTCTTCTCAATGCCATTTGTATTGGTGGAAACTTTTCTACTATTAACCAGTAGCTTTACTTATGGTTTGGCGATGCTGGCAATGCATAGAAATAAGTCGACGCAAGTTATCCAATGTTTGGTGATCACTTTTTTGTTGGGGCTGGGCTTTATTTCAATGGAACTTTATGAGTTTCATGAGCTCATCACAGAGGGGAATGGCTGGGATAGAAGTGCCTCTATTTCAAGCTTTTTTGGCTTAGTGGCGACGCATGGGTTTCACGTGACATTGGGATTGATTTGGATGTTGGTGCTCATGTGGAGTGTTTGGCATGTTAACTTGACCAAGCAAGTCAAAACACGATTGACTTGCTTAGGTTTATTTTGGCACTTTCTCGATATTATTTGGATATGTGTGTTTACTGTGGTTTATTTGATGGGAGCAATAGCAACATGAATCAATTAAAGGTGACTAGCAGTGGAGCTGATCATGGCACTTATGCTTCCTATATTACGGGATTTATTTTATCCATTCTTTTGACCATTATTCCCTATTATATTGTTGTTTATACCGATATTTCGGCTGGAGTAAAAACCCTTTCCATTATATTACTGGCATTAGCGCAATTATTTGTTCAGTTGGTTTTCTTCTTACATTTAAATACCCGCTCTGAAAAAGGTTGGAACTTTCTGTCATTTATTTTCACTATGTTAGTGGTGATTATTCTCATTGGAGGCTCTCTTTGGATCATGTATCATCTTCGAGTCAACATGATGTTATGAAACTGAAGTTATTGATATCAATAACAAAGCCTGGAATTATTTTAGGCAACTTAATGACGGTTATTGGGAGTTTTTTTTTAGCCCAACATGCAACATTCAATATGGGCATTTTTATTTTATTGCTTGTAGGAATAAGCTTTGTGATTGCATCGGGGTGTGTGTTTAACAATATCATAGATACGGATATTGATGCTCTGATGACAAGAACGGCTGATCGCGCTTTAGTGAAAGGGTTAATATCAGAGCGAGTGGCGTTACGTTTTGGAGTTTTTCTAGCAGGCGTAGGATTTTTATGCTTGCTTAGCATTAACTTATTGAGTTTTTTGTTTGGTGTTATCGGTTGGTTTTTCTATGTTGTTATTTATAGCTTGTGGGCTAAAAGGCAATCGGTTTATGGCACCATTATTGGCAGTATCTCAGGGGCTATGCCAATGGCAGTTGGCTATAGTGCTGGCAGTAATCATATTGATTCAGGATTGATTTTATTAATATTCATTAGTATTGCATGGCAAATTCCACATTCTTATGCCATTGGCTTAGTCAGAAGTGAAGATTATATCAAAGCCAATATTCCATTATTTTCTGTTTTACATAATGATAAAAAAGTAAAAAGACATTGTGCTACTTATGTTATTGTTTTTACTGTGTTTTGTTCATTATTGTTTTTTCAAGGTTATACCGGTTTGTTTTACTGGATCGTTATGATGTTATTGTGTTTGTATTGGTTATATTTATCCTTAAAGGGGTTTTACACTTCAAATATTCAAATCTGGGCGAAAAGCATGTTTCTTTTTTCCATTGTTATTATTTCCTCATTTAGCGTGTTAATTGGATTTAATTTTTGAACATTACGCCGAATTTATTGGGCAGTTAATACTATTCGATTGTAAAACAACCAAACGATTTTCAATATGACATTTTTTTGTTTACAGCAAGCTAGTGCGAAGGTACTATTCGTCCCGCTTGGAGAGATGGCAGAGTGGTCGAATGCACCGGTCTTGAAAACCGGCATGGGTTTGTAGCCCATCTAGGGTTCAAATCCCTATCTCTCCGCCATATTGAGTAAAAAGGCCCATCAGAAACGATGGGCCTTTTTACATTTAGACAAGAGTTAAAATGAATAAGATGAAGATAGCATGGGTTTGTAGCATGTTCATGTAGGGTTTAAATCCCTATCTCTGTGCCATATCTAGAGAAACGCCATTGAGAAATCAATGGCGTTTTTTGTGTCTGTATTTTAACAATGAGTTTGTAGCGTACTTATATAGGGTCCAACTTCCTATCTCTGTGCCATATTGAGTAAAAAGGCCCATCAGAAACGATGGGCCTTTTTACATTTAGACAAGAGTTAAAATGAATAAGATGAAGATAGCATGGGTTTGTAGCATGTTCATGTAGGGTTTAAATCCCTATCTCTGTGCCTTTTTACATTTAGAGAAGAGTTAAAATGAATGAGATGAAGATGGCATGGGTTTGTAGCACACTTATGTAGGTTCCAAATTCTTATCTTTTGACTATAGATAAACAAAAAAGCCTGTCGATGATGACAGGCGTTTTTATGTTTCTTATTGATCGCGGAGTAAGAGCATCTTCTCAATTACGATGACTTTAGCCAATCGGTATCAAAAGAGACAGTGTCAAAGGCCACTTGATCGCTGGCTGTTTTTGATTTCGCCTTATAATAACTGGTTTCTGACCAGCCAGGTACGCGTTCTTTCTTTTTTGAATAAATTTCTTTGAATTCAAAATCTAAAGATAAGGTAAAGTCAAAGTCGCCACTGACATCATCTAAGGCACCGAACCATACCCCTTCGGCGCTATATTGTAAGCCATAACGAGAAATGTCAGGGACAGAGTGCAGTTTGCCTGAACTTGAGCTTTTAAGCCATTTGCTGGTGCTTGAGTATTTAGATTGATCAAAACTCCACTCGGCATCATAACCATCTGTGGTGGTCACCGACTTCCAATCTGAGATATCAGTGGAAACAGATTTAGAGCTTGAATAGGAAATATCTCCACCGAGATACGCATCTTTTGAATCCGTTTTAATAGTATAGCTCATGCCAGATGTGCTACTCAGTGTACTGGTATTGTTGGCATTTTCAGGAGTACGTTTATAAAGACCAAGCCCTGCATTGGTATCTGAAGACACGCTAATGGTCGGCTTCACATATTGTAAAAAATAGCCCTTTTTTTTATTCTCATTGTAATACATGTCAGGGTTAGCACTGCCCCAAGGGCTGACAAATATGCTAGTACCCTGAGAGGTTCGATAGGCGCCAAATGAGTAGCCAGTATCTAATGTGTATTTCAGGTGAGTATCGTCGTCATCGACTGAGGTCACAACGGGGGTGATCATGGCTGAATAACATAATTGTTCATCGCTAGAGTCGGATGGGCAGCTGTAACCTAACTCTCCTCCAGATTCGCTACTACTAGTCAGTAGGTTACTGCTGCTGGATAACAGTGAGGTTGAATTAGAGGTGTCACTTGTATCAGATGAGGCAGTAAAATTTGCATCTAAATGATCTGTTACGTCACTGAGTAGTGCGGTTCTTTCTTCATCCGTTAAGCCACTGAGTGAGACATGGGTGGTATTGTCCGTTGCTGACGTCGTTAATTTATTTGCCGTTGTGTTATCCTCACTCGTATCGTCATTACTATCGTTTGTTAAAGCCACATCGGATGTTTTGACATTAAAGGTGTTGATTTGATCTATGCCATTTTTTTCGTGAGTAATGACAACAACAGGAGAGTTAAAACTTAATGGAAAAAGTGTGCTGTGTTTGCCTTGCATATTTTCCAGTACGATAGGTTTATGTTGTTTTTTGGCCTCTTTTAAGTAAGCGTTGATGGTGTCGTTTTCGCTATTATTACCAGATAAGTCGGCATAAACAATATCTGCTTTTTCTATTTGAGTGTCAATATCCTTACTATCATTTTGGTTTTCAGCTGTACTTTTTAATAAGTTTCCGTAATGGTTTTGTAAGCTTTCAGTGACGTAGCTATTGCTACTGGTGATATTTAAAACAGATTTATTTAATGTGCTTGTATCGGCATGAGCATTGATACTCAGTGCACTGATTATTATGCTTAATACTTTTTTCTTATTCATCACTTTTATCATAAATCAAACTCTTTTCTTGTTGATGTATTTTTTTAATAGTCATTATTTTTTGCATGAAAATTGAATTATTTTTAACTGCATTATTTATCAATTAAAATGTACGTTATAAAAATACATTAAAGTTTATTATGCATACCTCATGCCTGATAAAATATATGTGGTTGATATTTAATTTATAATTTAATTCTTATTAATTTCTTTTTACAATAACAATTAAGCTAAATTATATGACTGATATTCAGCATGTATTTAAATGCTGTCTTTTGAATTAACATTAAATTAATTTGTTGACTTTTTGTTATTATGTTGTGGGGTCAGTATGAGTTATTAAGATAGGGTTAATTGGGGGGATTTAAATTATTGTGTATCCATAGCAGATATCAAAAAGTGTGACTTCACTTATCGTTATTTGGGTCGCCTTTTATTCTTAGCAGCTGTATGGCTGATGTTTGTGTTATCTAATGAGTGATTTTTTCTTAAGAAAAGCGGGGCTCAATATTGACGATATTTAGAACATGATTAGTCATTTTTGCATAAATACTCTGCTGACAGGGGGGGATAGGACTTTTATTGCATTTCATATGGTTAGCAATTGGTAATTTCTGCTTTCTAATTCATAATAGATGGGATAAATTAATGATAACTTTTTTGGGGCATTGGCCTCAACACGTTTATGTCGGAAGGAAGAGATAATTTGATTTCTGTATATTTAGTCGATGATCATGAACTGGTTAGAACGGGTATCAGACGTATTTTGGAAGATGAACGTGGTATTAGGGTCGTTGGTGAAGCTTGTGATGGCGAAACGGCGGTGCAATGGAGTCGTCACAATGAAGCCGATGTGATTTTGATGGACATGAATATGCCTGGGATCGGTGGTTTAGAAGCGACACGTAAAATATTGCGTTATCAGGCGCACGCTAAAATTATTGTGTTAACGATCCACACCGAAGAACCATTTCCAACAAAAGTGATGCAGGCTGGTGCATCGGGTTATTTAACGAAAGGTGCAACGCCACCGGAAGTATTACAAGCCATTAGGCAGGTTGCCCATGGGCAGCGTTATCTCTCCCCTGAGATTGCTCAGCAAATGGCATTAAGCCAATTTAATCCAACTGAAGATAATCCATTTCAATCATTATCTGAACGTGAATTACAGATCATGATTATGATCACTAATGGTGAGAAGGTGAGTGATATTTCTGAGCAGTTGAATTTAAGCCCTAAAACCGTCAACAGCTATCGCTATCGTTTATTTGCTAAATTAGGCATAAGTGGTGATGTTGAGCTTACACGCTTGGCTATTCGTTATAAAATGCTTGATACTGGGCAGTTTTAGCCGGTTTTGTGAGTATAAAAAGCGCTTATTACATAAGCGCTTTTTATTTTAAACAAGTGTAGGAATTGCTTTACTGTTGTCATTGAGAGTCATTATGGGTGAATTTAATTCAACAGATTTTTTAAAAACGGTGAGTTCCGCCCCCGGTGTTTATCGTATGTATGATGAAAATCAGACGGTTATTTATGTTGGAAAAGCGAAAGATTTAAAAAAACGTTTGTCTTCTTATTTTCGTAAAAATATTCCCAATGTTAAAACGCAAGTCTTGGTGGGGCATATTAAACACATAGATGTGACAGTGACACATAGTGAAACAGATGCATTGATCCTAGAAAATGACTATATTAAGCAATACATGCCAAAATACAATGTATTACTTAGAGATGATAAATCCTATCCTTATATTCTTTTGAGTCAGCATAAGCATCCTAGATTGGCTTATCATAGAGGTGTTAAGCGCGAGAAAGGGCGATATTTTGGTCCTTATCCCAATGGTGGAGCAGTGAGAGAAAGCTTGCATTTAATGCAAACCCTTTTTCCGATCAGGCAATGCGATGATCTGTATTATAAGTCCCGTTCACGTCCTTGTTTACAATATCAAATTGGTCGTTGTAGTGCGCCTTGTGTTGATAAAATCAGTGAAAGTGATTATCAAGAACAAGTGACGTTAGCCAGTTTGTTTTTGAAAGGGAAAGATAAACAAGTGATGTCGGCTTTAGTGGATAAAATGAATTTAGCGGCTGCCAACCTAGAATATGAAATGGCCGCCCGCTTACGGGATCAAATTACCGCATTGCGAAAAGTGACTGAGCAACAAGAAGTGTCTACTGCATCGGGAGATATGGATGTTATCGGTGCACATTATGCTTCTGGTGTGGCGTGTTTTCACTTGTTATTTATTCGTGATGGGAAAATTTTTGGTAGCCGAAGTTATTATCCCAGTGTGCCAGCAAAAACGGATTTAACAGAAGTACTGCATGGGTTTATTTTGCAGTTTTATCTTAATACTGACAGTCAACGCAGTGTTCCTAGAGACATTATTTTAAACAGTGATTTTAAAGAAGCGACATTATTTGAACAGGCAATTCAAACTGCGCTGGATAAAAAAGTGTCTATTAAAACCAATGTGCGGGGTGAACGTGCGCGTTTTCTTAAGTTAGCCCATACAAACGCGATGCATGCCGTGAATACGCGTTTGTCACATAAAAACACCATTGAGCAACGTTTTGCGTTATTAGAAGCCGTCTTAGAAAACACGCAACCTATTCAACGTATGGAGTGTTTTGATATTAGCCATACGATGGGAGAAAGCACTGTCGCCTCTTGTGTAGTCTTTAATCGTGAAGGGCCACTAAAAGCCGATTACAGACGCTATAATATCACGGATATTACACCGGGTGATGATTACGCGGCAATGAAACAAGCCATCAGCCGACGATTTGATAAGATAAAGCCTAGTGGCAAAGTGCCGACGATTTTGTTTATTGATGGAGGGATAGGGCAGCTTCGTATTGCTCAACAAGTTGTCGATGAAAAGTGCACACATCTACAGAATCCACCTATGCTGATAGGGGTTGCGAAAGGTGAAGGGCGAAAGCCGGGGCTTGAAACATTAATTTATGGTACTACCGAGACCACCTTTAATTTGGCGCATGATTCAGGTGCTTTACATCTGATCCAGCATATTAGAGATGAATCACACCGTTTTGCCATCACAGGACATCGCAATAAACGCCAAAAAACACGTAATACATCGACATTAGAATCGATTGCAGGTGTTGGGCCTAAACGGCGCAAAATGTTATTGCAATATTTAGGTGGGCTTCAAGGGGTAAAAGGTGCTAGCGTGCTAGAATTAGCAAAGGTGCCGGGGATCAGTACCGATATGGCTCAGCTTATTCATGACTCATTAAAAGAGTGAAGTACAAGATTGGCGTTATGATGACCTGAATATTAAAAGTAAAATGATATGAGATAGCGTTTCGCTGAGTAGTGAAACATGGTTAGAAATGAGGCAAAGCGTTAATATTCCCTCGAGTATGCATTGCGGGTGTCTTGAAATTAAGGCAAGATTGACGCTGCTTTTTAGATAATAGGTTTTATCAATGCCCTTTAATGTACCCATAGCGTTAACCTTGTTCAGGTTATTACTTTTACCTGTTTTTGTTGTGCTTTTTTATATTCCTGAGACGTGGGCATCTTTCGCTGCGGCTTTTGTCTTTTGGTTAGCGGCGATAACGGATGCACTGGATGGTTATGCCGCTAGAAAATTAAAACAATCGACACGGTTTGGTGCTTTTTTAGACCCAGTTGCAGATAAAATTATGGTGATCACAGCCTTGGTATTGCTTGTGGGGCAATATAATAGTATTTGGTTGACGATCCCCGCTTTGTTTATGATTGGCCGTGAAATCGTGATCTCTGCCTTGCGAGAATGGATGGCTGAAATAGGTAAACGAGGTAAAGTGGCGGTTTCTTGGATTGGTAAATATAAAACCGCTGCACAAATGATAGCCATCATAGGACTTATTTGGCAACCTAATGATTTTATTATCTATACAGCATTTACCTTGTTTTATATTGCTAGCATACTGACTTTCTGGTCAATGATAAGTTATATTCGCGCGGCCTGGAGTGATTTAACTGCAGAAGAATAGCTTTTGAGTAAAATGCGCGAGTATAAAAAGCCCACATTTGTGGGCTTTTTTCATTCAAGTTGAAGGGAAAATCATCCGTTCGTTGATTTTGTGTTCAGTCAGTTAATTATCATCAAATTGGCGATTGACTCTCTGTCATAAATCGGTAGAATGCCATCCCGTACTCAAGACGAAGTGAACAAAACAAGTTATGTTCATATAGCTTTAAAAGTTAAAGTTTAAAGTTAAGAGTCATAACCGCTTAGGTTAGAATAGCAAGAAAGGCGACATTAGCTCAGTTGGTAGAGCGATACCTTGCCAAGGTATAGGTCATCGGTTCGAAGCCGATATGTCGCTCCAAAATACTTTTAAGTGTTTTGGGAATAAAATTTGGCGCGATGGCAGAATGGCTATGCTGCGGATTGCAAATCCGTCGATCTCGGTTCGACTCCGGGTCGC
>NZ_CANLZC010000140.1 GCF_947495455.1 uncultured Shewanella sp.
TTACAGCATAAATGCGCCTTGAATTGAAAAGCCTGAGAAGCTCTGAATTGATCATCTATATAATGGAATTGGTATAATGAGGTGAAAAAAGAATGAGAAGCTTAGGTTTATGATTATGAATATTCATCCGCTTTCTAAGCGAAACGGGATCACACTCACTTTTGTAGGCGCCATTGCGTTGATAATAGGTATTATTTTGTTTTTACAAAATAAAGATAATTTTGCTATTGGATTGGCTTTTTTTTCTGTTGGCATGATAGTAACTATTTTAGGTGTAGCTAAACAACTTGAGCCGAGTACTACGTTAACGCTGAATAATAAAGGATTAGGCTATTTTCATCGTCGAGGTGAGGTGTGGGTGGATTGGGCAAATATTCAACGTATTGATATTCCAAATGTGCATCATAATGGTCAATGGATTACTCTGCCTTATGTTGGTTTAAAGGTGAAATCCATTAATGCGGTATTAGATGTCATTTCTCCTCGCTTAGCCACGGGCTTACTCACTGAGCAGCGCCCACTATTAATGACAGCCTCAGCACAAGACGAAGATATCGCGACATTAGAGACTTACTTAGGGGCTGAGTTTACTCCCTTAGAAGTGAATAATGATCGTTATAGGGGAGTATTGGCTATGTTTGGCCATCGAAGTTTAATGTTAAATAAGTACTTGGGATATCATTTATTTATTCCTTTTGACAGTTTAGATAGGGAGGGGGAGGCGTTTGTACAATTATTGAAAGAGTATCGAAACAAGGCTTAAGTTGTGTTTTAAGAGGCGAAATAAGGCTAACGTCATAAAGTGGGTTAGCCTTTTTATATAAAAGATTTTAAGTATTAAATATTTACAGTGTTTTCTTCTAATTGTTTTGCAGGTTCAACTTGCTTGTAATTATTAGCAAGCAGTTCAGCGCTTTCTCGTACCCGCATACCAATAAATTGCCCACCTTCAAAAATTTCCATGGATTGGCAATTGACTTCACCATCGACTCGTCCTGTGCCGGTAATGGTGAGTTTGTTGCAATTTAATTTTCCTTTAAAGCTGCCGGATACTCGAAGTTCTACACACTGAAGGTCGCCTTCAATATAGCCATCCAGTTCAATATTAATATTACTGGTTGATTGAATAGTGCCTTGTAATTCACCGGAGACGAGTGCTTCATCAGTAAATTGTATGTCTCCCGTTAATTTCGTGCCTTGGGCGATAAAGGTGAGTCCACCTGTTTTGTTTTTTTTGAACATCGAATCTATCTACATGGGATCAGGGTTTATGGTATATTAACGCTAAAGTACGGTTAAGAAAACCACTAAAATTTGGCACTTGAATGTCATTTTTTTGGCTAAAGGAAATGAAAAGTCAATGGGATTATTCTCTATCATTAGAAAATGCTTGTAAAAGCGGTATTAACTGTTAATTTTTGGAAATATAGAAGAAGATGACTGTTTTAACTGTGAGCTTAACATTGCATTTTAGGTGTTCTTTAATGGTTTTTATTTATTGAGATCAAAGCTTGTAACTTAAGCACTATGATGCTTTAAAGTTGGTTATGTGATGGTATTGTTGTTTTCATTATTATTTTTTGATATGAAAAATTCAAGGTTGCGCAGCCGATAAGAGCGACTGCGTTCTGAAATTTAATCAGAATAACCATTGGGGTTATTAGATTGCCAATGCCAGCTGCTCATTACCATGTCTTCAAGAGTATGGCTTGCCTGCCAGTTTAATTCTGTCAGTGCTTTTTGAGGGGCGGCGTAGCAGGCAGCGATATCACCTGATCGTCTCGAAGCAATTTGATAAGGGATGGGTTTCTGGCAGGCTAGCTCAAAAGCATGGATCATTTCAAGTACACTGTATCCTTGACCTGTGCCTAAATTATAGGTGACGAGCCCAGGGTTTGTGTTGAGCTTTTTCAGAGCCTGTAAGTGTCCACGTGCAAGATCAACCACATGAATATAATCGCGAACGCCTGTTCCATCATGAGTGTTATAATCGTTTCCAAAGACGCTGAGTTTGTCTCTTTTGCCTACCGCGACTTGAGAAATAAAAGGCATTAAATTATTGGGAATGTCATTTGGATCTTCACCAATGAGTCCACTTGGGTGTGCACCAACCGGATTAAAGTAACGTAACCTTGCAATATTCCATGTATTATCTGCTTGATATAAATCAGATAGAATGTTTTCTACCATGAGTTTAGATTGACCATAAGGATTGGTTGCAGATGTAGGGAAGTCCTCGGTGATAGGTAGAGATGCAGGATCACCATAAACCGTCGCTGATGAGCTAAAGACAAGATTTTTAACATTAAACTCATTCATGATTTCACAAAGAGTGAGCGTACCTGTGACATTATTTTCATAATAACGTAGGGGCTGCTCAACGGATTCGCCTACAGCTTTTAGGCCCGCAAAGTGAATAACAGAATGAATGGGGTGATCAGTAAATACTTTTTGTAAAAACGCTTTATTGAGCACATCACCTTGATAAAATGTTAGGCTCTTTTGAGTAATTTGTTCAACTCGAGACAAGGCTGTGACACTGGCATTGCTTAAGTTGTCGAGTATGACAACCTCATGTCCTTCATTTAGTAATTCTACCACTGTATGGCTGCCAATATATCCAGCGCCGCCTGTAACTAAAATTGTCATATATTCATGTCCTTAACAAGGTTTTCTAGATATTGTTTAAATTCTTTACCGATTTCCTTGTGTCGAAGTGCGTGCTCAACTGTGGCTTGTATATAGCCTATTTTATTACCGCAGTCATGGCTTTTGCCTTGCATGTAATAAGCATTGACGGTTTGTTTTTCCATGAGCATTGCAATGGCATCAGTGAGTTGAATTTCATTCCCTGCGCCTGCTGGTGTTTTTGCTAATAAGGGCCATATTTCAGCAGGTAAAATGTATCGACCCACCACGCTTAAGTTTGAGGGCGCTTCGTTGATTGCTGGCTTTTCAACGAGTTGTGTCAGAGGGCATGACTCACCAGGTGACAATGGGTGGCCATTGACATCAGCAATACCGTATTGATCCACTTGATCTTGGGGTACACCTTCGACCATGATTTGACTGATTTGAGTTTCATTATATTGTTTAACCATGTCAGCCAAGTTATCAAGATGCAGATGACAACTTGCGCTGTCTACAATCACATCAGGAAGTAGTACTGCAAACGGCTCATCACCTACAACTGGATAGGCACAAGAAATAGCGTGACCTAGTCCTTTGGCTTGAGATTGGCGTACGCTTATCACTGAAACATGGCTTGGACAAATGGCCTGAACTTCAGATAATAGTTGCCGTTTTACACGACTTTCAAGTTGTGCTTCAAGTTCAAAACTCGTGTCAAAATGATTTTCAATGGAATTTTTACTGGCATGGGTGACCAGTACAATTTCATCAATACCCGCAGCGACCGCCTCATTGACGACATATTGGATCAATGGTTTGTCCACCACTGGAAGCATTTCTTTTGGAATGGCTTTTGTCGCGGGTAGCATACGTGTGCCTAAACCCGCAACAGGAATAACAGCTTTACGAATTCGATTAGACTGCATTTTCTTCCTTAGTCTTTTAAAGAGTGCAGAGAGTGCTGCTATATTACGGACAAAATGCTTATATCAAAACTGTTTTTGTCTGCATCGAGTGAAATAAATCGTCATGACCTCATTTATTCCAAAACTCAATCATATAAAACTCAGTCATATATTATAGCTTTAAAGATGTGTGTAACAAAAATTTTACGAAAATATTATGATCACTCGAAAGAATTAAGCGCATCATAGTTAACAAAACGCCAGCTTTAGTTAACTATGAATAGAGTTGCAACAGAATGCGTGTGAATAACAATGAATACAAAAACACAATATATTGCTCGTAATCCAGATTCAAATGGCGTGATACACTACCCGCAAGAAGAACATGATATTTGGTGCCAATTATATACGCGTCAATTAGATAAATTACCAGGTCGAGCTTGTGAGGAATACCTGTTGGGTTTAGATGCCCTTGCTTTACCTCAGGATAGAATTCCACAATTATCTGAAATTGATGATGTTTTATTGAATGCAACTGGCTGGAAGACTGCAGCTGTGCCTGCTTTAATTTCTTTTGCTAAGTTTTTTGAACTTTTGGCTAATAAATCTTTTCCCGTTGCGACTTTTATTCGTGATAAGCAGGAGCTGGATTACCTTCAAGAGCCTGATATTTTTCATGAGATTTTTGGCCATTGCCCCTTATTGACAAACTCATCATTTGCGCATTTTTCTCATCTTTATGGTCAATTAGGTTTGGCAGCTACACCACAAGAGCGGGTATATTTAGCCAGACTTTACTGGTTTACTGTGGAATTTGGGCTTATTCAATCGGATCCTGAAACATTGAGAATTTATGGTGGGGGGATTTTGAGTTCACCAGGTGAAACCCTTTATGCCACAGGGCCAACGCCAGAAATTAAACCTTTTGATTTACTAGAAGTATTACGAACACCTTACCGTATCGATATTATGCAGCCTGTTTATTACGCGATTGAGCATATGAGTCTACTGGATGATATTTGCAAAATGGATATCATGGCTTGTGTGAAAGATGCGATAAAATTAGGGTTATTGCCCGCTAAATTTGAACAGAAAAAGAAGATATCATCATAAACAAAAAAGAAACTATCATCATAAAAATTGTTTATCAGTTAAAAGTGAAGGAATAATAATGACAAAATTAGCAGAGATGCAATGTGAAGCCTGTCAAGTTGGGGCGCCTCAAGTGTCTGATGAAGAATTGGCAAGTTTAATCAAGTTGATCCCTGATTGGACCGTGGTTGTTCGTGACGGTGTGATGCAACTTGAAAGGGTGTTTAAGTTTAAAAATTTTAAATTAGCGATGGCGTTTACCAATGAGCTCGCTGATTTAGCTGAAGCGGACTTTCACCATCCGGGTATTTTAACAGAGTGGGGTAAAGTCACGGTAACTTGGTGGTCTCACTCAGTGAAAGGCTTACATCAAAATGATTTTATTATGGCCGCTAAAACTGACAAATTACTATCTATAGATTAATCACTTAGAATAAGGTAAACATGGCGCCGTTAAGCGCCATTTTTATTGTTTTTTCGCTTACTTTGTAAACTATGCTTGCCACATTCGCGATAACCTTTTACCGTATAAGCACTAAATATCCAATGTCATCTCATATTTGGTTTAATCCATTAAACCGCCAAAGCATCACTGTATTTGCTAATGACTCATTTTTTAGATTAAGTGCTGTGAGCGGGCTGAGTTGATATAGAAAAGGAAAGGGTAAATTATGCGTTTGGAAGTCAGCTGTTTGGATCGTGTTGGTTTAGCAAAAGATATTTTAACTATCATGGAAGGCTATAGCATTAATTTATTTGCCATTGATGCAAGTAATCAAGGCTTTCTTTATTTACAGTTCGCGGAAGTTAATTTTGATATTTTAAGTGAATTATTGCCCTTAATTCGTAAAGTTGAAGGAGTACATGACGTTAGAACAGTGTCTTTTATGCCTTCAGAGCAAGAACATTATGCACTTAAGACCTTACTGAAAACATTACCTGATAGTGTTTTTTCATTGGATGCTAAAGGAAAAATTTGCATTGTTAATGAGTCAGCTTTACTTACTTTAGGGATGTCAGAGCAAGAAGTGCAAGATGAGCCGCTTAATCATTGGGTACAAGGCGTTAATTTTAGTCGCTGGTTAAGTGAAGCCCAAGTACTCGCCCAAGCCACACGAGTGACAATAGGTGAAAATGAATATTTAGCTGAAATGTTGCCTATCTACTTACCCGATGGACCGGGTGAATCCATTTTAGCCGGCGCTGTGGTTCTGCTGAAATCTCCAGCTCGTGTGGGAAAACAGTTTAATGCGCTACAAAATCAATCTTCAGGTTTTGAAACGGTATTAGCAAGCAGTGATAAGATGAAGTCTGTTCTTACTCAAGCTAGGCGAATGGCTCAGCTTGATGCGCCTTTACTGATCACAGGGGAAACCGGGACGGGCAAAGAGTTGATGGCAAGGGCTTGTCATGATGCTTGTATGCGAAGAGAAAGCCCCTTTATTGCGATTAATTGTGCTGCAATGCCAGACAGTGCAGCGGAAGAAGAGTTATTTGGGTATGTGAATAAAGGTGCCGTTTCCAAGAAAGGCCTTTTTGAAGAAGGAGATGGAGGCACGATTTTTCTGGATGAAGTTGCTGAAATGTCAACCTCAGCTCAAATGAAGCTGTTACGTTTTTTGCAAGATGGCAGTTTTAGAAGAGTGGGTGGTAATGAGGAGGTGAGAGTCGATGTTAGGATTATTTGCTCGACTCAAAAGAACTTAGCTGAGTTATGCCAAAGTGGTGCCTTTAGAGAAGATCTTTACTATCGCATTCATGTCTTGAGTTTCCACATGCCGGCCCTACGAGAGAGAAAAGTGGATGTGCTGCCTTTAACTGAAATGTTTTTAGAGCATTATAGTCAGCAGCTTTCCATTCCTATTAGAAGGATCTCAGCGGCGTGTCGTGAACATTTATTGGATTATGCTTGGCCGGGTAATGTACGTCAGTTGAAAAATGCAATTTTTCGTGCGGTATCTATGTGGGATGGGCATACCGAATTAACGATTGAGCAATTAAAATTACCTTCTTACGCTGAAGGTTTTGGTTATTTTGATGAAGAATTTGAAGGGTGTTTAGACGAAGCAATGAAGGAATTTGAGTCCAATTTGCTAAGGCGATTATATCCGGCTTATCCCAGTACTCGTCAATTGGCTAAAAAATTAGGTGTGTCTCATACTGCCATTGCCAATAAATTGAGAGAATATAAAATCAGTAAGCCCAAACCGGTTTTATAATTGACTTGCTTCTAATTGAGGATTAAGGCCGCTGTGAAGGTGGCCTTTTGTAACGATTTATTTACGTATCTTTTCTTTTTCTGTGCCATCTATTTTTACCAAGATAATATTATCTCTAGTGTGATGAAGGTAGGCTTTCGGCATACAAAGAATAAAATAAGCATAGTCTTATGTTTTGACAAGAAATGAGGATCATATGAAATTAGCAAGTTATGATAACGGAACCCGTGATGGTCAACTAATGCTCGTTAGTCGCGATCTATCTAAGGCCGTTGCTGTGCCAGCAATAGCCCATACCATGCAGCAGCTACTGGACTCTTGGTCGCTTCTTCATCCTCAATTGCAAGAGCTTTATGATGCGTTAAATGAAGGCTTAATCGAGAACAGTATTGATTTTGATGAGTCTTTGTGTCATTCGCCTTTACCCAGAGCCTATCAATGGGCGGATGGAAGTGCATATGTGAATCATGTTGAGCTGGTTCGTCAGGCGCGGGGGGCACAAATGCCGGAAACATTTTGGCACGATCCGCTTGTTTATCAAGGTGGCTCAGATTGTTTTATTCAACCTAAGGCTGATATTCCTCTGGCGAGTGAAGAATGGGGTATTGATTTTGAATCTGAAATTGCCGTGATCACCGATGATGTGCCTATGGGTGTTGAGGTTCAAGATGCGACTAAACACATTAAACTGCTAATGTTAGTCAATGATGTGTCACTGCGTAATTTGATCCCAGCAGAGCTGGCGAAAGGTTTTGGTTTTTATCAGGCGAAACCTTCCAGCAGTTTTTCACCTGTGGCGGTAACACCCGATGAGCTTGGCGAAAAATGGCAAGACAGTAAGGTTCATCTTCCTTTAGTGACGCATTTAAATGGTGCTTTATTTGGACAACCTAATGCCGGTGTTGATATGACCTTTAATTTCAGTCAGCTGGTGTCTCATGTCGCGAAAACAAGACCATTAGGTGCGGGGGCGATTGTGGGGTCGGGCACGATTTCTAACTATGATCGCAGTGCAGGATCAAGTTGCCTTGCTGAAAAAAGAATGCTGGAAGTGATTGCTGATGGTAAAGCGACGACGGCATTTATGCAATTTGGTGATCGCGTTAGAATCGAAATGTTGGATGAGCAAGGACACACTATTTTTGGCGCAATCGATCAAAAAGTGGTGCAATACAAAGGTTAGTTTTTAATATAAAGAGCGCCTGTTCTAGGGCGTTTTTTAAAGGATAATCTAAAAAGATGATAAAAAGGACGGTTCATGAATAAGCTTTATGGCTATTGGCGCTCAAGTGCCGCTTATCGAGTGCGTATTGCATTGAACTTAAAACAAATAACGGTTGAACAATTATCAGTTCATTTGGTAAAAGAAGGTGGAGAGCAACATAAAGCCGCCTATCTAGCGTTAAACCCCCAAGCTTTAGTTCCCAGCTTTGTGATTAAGGATGAGACCACTGCGTTTGAAAGTGACACTTTGACTCAATCTATGGCTATTTTGGAGTATTTAGATGAAGTTTATCCTCAACCCCCTTTATTACCATCATCAAGCGTAGCACGTGCGAAAGTGCGAGCAATGGCAATGTCCATAGCATGCGATATTCATCCGTTGAATAATCTTAGAGTATTACAGTACCTATCGAATGAGTTAAACATCAATGATGAGAAGAAGCGAACTTGGTACCAACATTGGATAGTGCAAGGTTTTACAGCCTTAGAAGCGCAATTAACGCAAGTTTCAGGGCAATATTGCTTTGGCGATACTGTGTCGATGGCAGACTTATGTTTGGTTCCACAAGTGTATAATGCGCAGCGGTTTGACGTAGACTTAACGCCTTATTCTAATATTATGCGAGTGAATACGGCTTGTCTTGACTTGGCGGCCTTTAAGGATGCCATGCCTGATAATCAGCCTGATGCAAGTTAATATATCTAGGCCCTAATTTCCTTTGGGCTTTATCGATTGTCCATTAAAAAGTTAACAAACGCCCTATCAGCTTGGCTAATAGGGCGTTGTTTCTTCCATGCGATATGCAAATCTAAAAACATGGGGGGATGAAAAGGCTTGGCTAAAATGTTGGTTTCATTTTCGATAACCATATTGAGAACGCTCGAAATTGCAAACTCCTGTGCAATGACTTGTTTAATTAAGTTAATCAGGTTGGTTTCAAAAGCAATATTAGCGTTTAGGTTAAGCCGTTGAGCTTGATTTAAAATCCACTCACGATGAAAGTAGCCCGGTTGAAACATCACTAATTCATGATCAAAAAATTGGGTGAGCGTAATATTTGTTTCTTTGGCTAATGGATGATTTTGACCAACGGCGACGACCATTTCCTCTCGTAATAATAAATGGCTAGCAAATTCTTCGGTGAGATCATCTGAAGTCACGATGGCGATATCAACGTCTTCATTTTGAAGCATGGTTAAGGCATGTCTCGTTCCTCCTTCAAATAATGACAATTTTAGACTGGGATGCTGATGCCTAAAAGCCATTAATCGAGAGGGGAGATAAAATGAACCTAACATTCCTGATACCGCTACTCTCACTTCCCCTCGTGTTAAATTGGCCATGGATTTGATATGTGCTTCAGCTTGCTGAACTTGTTTTAATATGAGTACTGCGTGAGTATGTAATGCATGGCCTTCTGCAGTGAGTGTGATGGGTTTATTTCTGCTTTGATAATGCCTGTCGATTAATGTGACGCCTAAAGATAACTCTAAGCGCTTTATGCTTTGGCTTAATGCAGGTTGGGCAATGTGCAATTTTGTTGCCGCTTTCGTAAAACTTCCGGCGTCAACTAGCGTTGTGAGATGATTCAGTTGCTTTATATCCATAACAAAAATCTATAGGTAAGAGGTATTTTATTTATTATTGTTATGCTAGTTGCATTGATAAGCTATGTCTACTTTTAGCGAGTACATTGAGGTTGATGTTAGTGAAGGAGCAAGTTAGCAAAGAAAGACGCCTTATTGCTGGAGTGTCAATTGCATCGATAGTGGTCTATATCAATTTGTATTTAGTGCAGGGCATGCTGCCTTTAATTGCTGAACATTTTCTTGTATCTATGAGTCAAGCCACATTATTGCTATCGATCACCAGTTTTACCTTAGCAATCTTTCTATTGTTTTTTGCTCTATTATCCGACCGTATAGGCCGTAAAAAACCTGCACTAGTGAGTTTATATTTAATTGCATTAATCGATTTTATGATGATATGGACTCATGATTTTTCAGTGTTACTCCTATTACGAATGATACAAGGGGGATTACTGGCGGCGTTACCTGCTGTGGCGATGGCCTATTTTAAAGATGAATTAGGTCAAGATTTGTTATTAAAAGCCGGGGCGATTTATATTACCGTTAATAGCTTAGGAGGAATTTTAGGTCGATTGTTGGGTGGGATTATGTCAGAGTACCTTACTTGGTCTCAATCTATGCACTTTCTGTTCGTGTTAACCTTAATAGGCTGTTTTATATCAAGTTATTATTTACCTGATTGCCGTTTCAATAAACCTGTTAGAGAGCAATCAAAAGGGTATGTGAGTCAGGCCGATATTGCTGGCTTTGTTCTACACCTGAGAGATTTAAAAATGCGTTTAGTGTATTGTATCGGCGGGTTGGCATTTATGGTGATGGTGAATCAGTTTAGCTATATTCAGCTGCATTTAATGGCTTCACCTTTTTCTTGGAATCGCTTTGAAGTGACTTTTATTTTCTTGTGTTACCTTAGCGGCACCTTTGCTACTTATCGCTCTGGAAAATGGCTTCGACGCTTGGGATTTTCACGAGTTGTATTATTTTGTGTAGGACTCATGTGTTTCGGCGTATTGTTAACTTTACTCAATAGTCCATTTAATATTTTCTTAGGTTTTTTATTGAGTGCTCTTGGTTTCTTTCTCTTGCACACGAGTTGTAATACTTGGGTGGCCATGAGAGCAAATGCGCATAGATCTAAGGCGACTGCCTTGTATTTATGTTGTTATTATATTGGTGCGGCGCTTGGTGGGCCTTATTTATTGCCATTTTGGCAGCGTTGGGAATGGAGTGGTGTGGTATTGGGCGTGGTGATTGTGTTGTTTATTACACTGCTTTTAGTTGCTAAATATATTTCATTACCCGAGCCTCAAAAAGTTAAGTTACCGCTGTTTTAGTCGATTTTTATCATCTCGATAGGCCGGATATTTTAAGGCTATTTAATCACAGTGCGTTGATTTTTTTCGGTAGGGAGTAGTTCTAATTGTCCTTGTTCATTAAAATACCAACCTGTAATGACACCTTGTTGTCTCATTTGTAGAAGATCATGTACCATTTGTTTCGCTTCCAGTAATGCCGTTTTTTCATCATATTGATGGGTCACTTTTAAGTAGGCGGCAATATTCTCTATGGACGTGGACTGGTTTATATCAGCATTCATCAGCGTCTCTCATCTTAACCAATACTAAAGTACTAGTTTTGATTATAGTCTATTTCTTTTTCATCAATGGACTTATCAAAAAAATAGGATGAATTAAGGGAAATGATATTGAAAAACGGAATATATTTAAGATGATATGAGGAAATAAATCATGGTGGTCGATACTGGGCTCGAACCAGTGACCCCCTCCTTGTAAGGGAGGTGCTCTCCCAGCTGAGCTAATCGACCTGGGATTTTCTTTTACAACTTATTGTATTGTTAATTCATTTTTCATGACTAAACAATGGTGGTCGATACTGGGCTCGAACCAGTGACCCCCTCCTTGTAAGGGAGGTGCTCTCCCAGCTGAGCTAATCGACC
>NZ_CANLZC010000141.1 GCF_947495455.1 uncultured Shewanella sp.
TGATTGATTAATCTTGGTCGAAAGATCTGATCACAAAGAGGGCTGTTAGTTCAATTTCTTATCCCGAGTTCAGGTTAGGTAGCGCTTTTAACGGCAGGTTAATTCAAATGTTTTTTTTAATTGAGGTAGCAGTTGCTCCAGTTTTACGTAACCTCGAATAAGGCTATGTAAGTGCCCACTGTCATCGAGAATGAGAGTTATGGGGGTAGCGGGTAAGGAACCTAGAGTGTTCATCATGGCGTTATTGGCTAAATAGGCAGGAAAATGTAATTTCATTTTCCAAGCCGCTTTTCGTAATATTCTTTTATCGCCGTGGCTTGCCAGTGCCACAAGATTAATGGCATCAGGGCAGTCAATCAGGAGTTGATTAAAGGCTTTGCCTTGTTTGAAACACCAAGGGCAATCAGGTTCAAAAAACATCAGTAAACTCGGTTTGCCCATAAACCTTTGTAAGGTTTCTTTTTGGTGTGTCACGAGATTATCATGTTGGTAATTAAGCCATTGAGTCTTTACTTGCTGATTTTGCTGCGAAGCTGTAAGAGAGGGAGTATTTGATGAGGCGAGAGCCATGTTTATCGATACAAGTGAGCTCAGTAAACATGCTTTAATAAAAATCTGGCTGACTAAGTTCAATATGCGACTTCGTTTGTTCTGGAGCATGGCTTTAACTTATGTGTTCTTATTAATGGATAATCATTAGGGCAACAAGCCTTGCCCTAATGATTGACTTAGAATGAGGAGTTTAAAAGGTCACTTGAACACCTGTGTAGGCTTCACGGCCTCGCAGCGGTCCCCAAATGTAGGCGACATCAAAATCGCCATTTTTGTCATAAAACAGCGGTGATTCACCCTCGTTAACTTGCGTGTAGTCAAATAAATTATTCACCCCGGCATAGAGGGTAATACTGTCATTAATGGCTTTACTGAGTTTAAAGTCAAAGGTCCAATAAGAGGGTGCATGAGTGGATTTTTTCGATGAAGCCACGATATTTCCATCACTACTGACTTGGTTATAGCCATCATAGCCGTAATCCGATAAATTCCGCGCGCCAATCCATACTAAATTAGTAAATAATTCCCAGCCATTGATGTCCCAGTCGGTGTAAAAAGTTAAGCGTTTTTCAACGGGTGCTATGGCATAAGACTTCTTAAACTGATCGCTGTACATGAAGTGCTCTGCTGTGAGGTTAATGCTGAAATTATCAGTAAGCGCATAGCCTAGTGAAAGATCCGCTGTGGTGACACTGGCTGAGCTGTTCAGTTGGGTTAACAAGGGGACACCTGTGCTGGTTTCAGTTAGTTTTGCTAAATGATCCACTTGTGTCCAGGCGATGGCCGAGGTGCCGCTCAGGCGCTCACCCGTATAGCTTAAGGCGTAGGTGGCTGAGCGGGAACGTTCTAAGTGGTTGACATCGATTTCAAAACCTTGTGATGCATCCAATACACCATGATCTGTCTCAAAAAAGGATAAAGGTGCACGGTAGCCTTTACCCGCAGATAGACGTGATACCCATTCGTCATTATGTTGGTAACTCATATCAATGCGTGGCGCGACAATATGTTGATCAATTTCTTTACCGGGTTTGCTGGTGTCGATAAAGTCAGCTTGTACATGATCGAAACGCAGCGCAATATTGACTTCTAACTTATCGCTGGCTTGCCAAGTATTTTGTACGTAAATACCCAGTACATCATAGTCAAAGGCATCGCTAACATAGTCAGGATCACTTTCACCACTAGAATGGGAGCGCATTTCTTCGGTCCGTTTATCTAGTCCGAAAGTGAATAAATGGCTGTCATTTAAATAGTAGTTAAAGCGTGCATCCACATACCACATAGTATCTTCAGCGTAATAGCTAAAGCCTTCGTAAAAAGAGTCTTGAGTATGATCGGAATAGCTGCTAGATAATGTCATGTTCCAGTCATCGTTTAATGCACTCAGCCAACTTAACGAGAGTTCATCACGTTGAGTTTTGACCCATTCAGTGGTTTCCCAAGCTTTTCCGATAAATCGATTTCGCACATCGCCGCCTTCAAACAGCATGTCAGATGGAATATCGTCAAAAGAAGCAATGACACGTTCTGCACTGGAGGCAACGCCGTCAGCAAAGGTATTGCTTAACATGGGACCGCCAAAAACTTCAGATTGCACATTGGCGTAACGTAGCGTGACATTATCTTTATCGGTGAGATCTTGTGAGAGGCGCAAACTAAAGCTGCGATTATCTTGACTGGGCGATTCGTTGACAAGGTTATTGTCTTCATCCAGTTGATCACGATCGTCATATTGTGCGGTTAAAGTGGCGCGAGTGCGGCCATCATCGCTGACTCCGGTACCGAGTATCCCCACTTTGCGATTACCATTTTCACCGATAGAGGCATCGATACTTGCGCTATTTTCTGTGGCGGTTTTCGTGATGACATTAATGGTACCGCCAATGGCTTCTGGCGCAATGAGGGAAGCACCCGCGCCACGAGCCACTTCAATGCGATCAAGCCCCGTTGTGGGGATTGCATCGACAGCATAATAGCCCGCTATCATGGCATGAACAGGAAGGCCATCAACTAAAATAGTGGTTTGTTCCCCCCTGAGTCCATTGAGCATGATGCGTTTTACACCGCACATGGAGCATTCGTTGGAGACTCTGACACCTGGCGTATTGTTAATGGCTTCCGTTAAGTTAACCGCATTTTTACTATTCATCAACTCGCTGCTAACCACTTCGGTTTTCATTATGCTGTCTGACAGTGTGCCTGCTTTTTCTAAGCGTTGGCGTACTCCTTGAACGGTCATCTTTTCAATAGGTTGTTTTTCATTCAGAGCTTGTAATTGGTCGTCTGTATTCGCTCTTGTATCTTTTTCTTGTTGTTGTGCGACGACAGAACTGGTTTGCATGGCACAGAAGATAGCCAATGCAATTGAGGTGCGATTAAACATGAATTTTGTCTCAGTACTGGCCTATTTAAATAAGGCAATAGTGTGTTTTATAAAAGAAGATTGAATCGTAATGACAAAGTGTCATGACTTAACGGGCTTAAAGCACATTCAATCTATGATAACGGGCATGACAGTAATGATAATTATTTTCAATTGCTATTCGACTTTCGAAGAAAAGTGAATGATTGCGCTCAATATGCACAGAATGAGTGAAGTTATGTTGAAATATAAGGATTAAAAAGTAAATTAAATGTAGGTTTAATGAGAGGATATATGCAGGTATGCACTGCTGGCCCTTAAACTGTTAGGCCTCAAATAGTGTGTTAATCATACAAGGATAATGAAGTTCTTATTTTATGACTTGGTAGGTGATTTTGGCCTTTTTTCACTTGATTTGGGGCTATACATTTATTCCTTCTCAAGTATAAAATACCCTTAATATATTATTTTACTTGTGTTGATGATCACTAATTGAGCATCGACGCGGGATGCTTTTGTTTTAAAGGAGACGAAAGAGGATTATGAATAAAGTTCCAATGACTGTGATTGGCGCGGATATGCTGCGTAAAGAACTCGACCACCTCAAATTTGAGCGTCGCCCTAAAATCACTGAGGCAATTAGTTCAGCCAGAGAGCTTGGCGATTTAAAAGAAAACGCTGAATATCATGCGGCGCGTGAAGAGCAAGGGATCTGTGAGGCTAGGATCCGTGATATTGAAGGTAAATTGTCTAATGCCCAGATCATTGATGTCACTAAAATGCCCAATACAGGCCGGGTTATTTTTGGTGTGACTGTGACGATTCTCAATGTGGATACCGATGAAGAGATGACTTATCGCATTGTGGGTGATGATGAAGCCAATATTAAAGAAAATTTAATTTCTGTGAGTTCACCTATTGCCAGAGGCTTAGTAGGTAAAAATTTAGATGATGAAATCACCATAGAAACACCGGGCGGTAAAACCGATTACGAAATTATTCGCGTCGATTATATTTAATTTAAAAGGTCGTCAGTTGTAATAAAACCGCTATTTGTTAGCGGTTTTTTGTTATATTTCTGTAGTTGTTTATTCCCTTACGTCAAGTATCTTGAGTCTTCGTTGTTATCTTTTCATTAAGGGAGTATGCTTATCTTAATGGGGCGGATTATGAGATAGGGCACATGAATTCCCGCAGTGAATGCCCATTATAATGTGTTCATAAGTATTAAGCCTAAGTATTATGTTTAGCTATCAAGTTAGCTATTGAGGTTCTTTAAGTCAGTGATTAAGCAAATGAGTGCCGTTATGTGTATTTTATTGATGCTGAGCATCAATGCTTATGCGTGCACGGAAAAAATGATTTTGCCTATGGTCACAGATACTGTTGCGACTACATATGCTATGCCTTCTGCTGATAATACCGAAGCCAAAACGCCTTTAGGGGACTCCCACGCATCAGCAGCGAGCGAGTCAAAACCATCCTTAATTACGCATAAAAATATGACTAGTGATGCACCAGTTTCCCAAATAGGTCATATAGGTCATATCCAGAAGGTTGAGCACAAAACGGTTTCCCAGTCCCACTTAAACCATATTCAGAAGGCTGATCAGAAAACAGTTTCTCAAATAGACCACACTCAGAAGGTTGATCATCAACCCGCCTTCCCGTTTTCAAGTTCACTTCCTGTGAATAGAGGCGAGACCTTTATTCCTTTGGGAACACAAGCCTACCTGAGTTTTATTCAGCATGATCTGGTTGAGATCCAGCCCGAATATCAGTTGGCTTTTGAATTTTCTCCTCCTGTTATTCCAAGCTTTAAGGTAGGTTATCGTATTGATGCTAATAATCCGTCTTGGTTTTTAACTACTTTTTCTAAAAGTGCTCGCGTGTCGGGTTGGAAAGAGTCAAATCTTATTTATCGTTTTACCCAGCAGATAAGCTAAAGCACTCACTTCAAAAGTGTCAACACTGTCAATATGCTAACTTTTAAGGCTTAAAGTCTGCCTGTGCGACTCTTTAAAGCTATTTATCATTTTTTCAGTTTTTGACTGCACTTCTTTCGATCAAATATGAGCCATACAGCAAGGTGTCATCCTTTGCTGTTTTTAGGTAATGAGATTTATGAATAATAGACACAAACATAAAATATTGAATAAGTATTCTGCTTGGCAGTATATCGTTTTAATTGTGATCTTAGTGATCATGTTATTGAGCGCACTTCCGACTTGGTATGGTGAAGATGCCGCCGTGCAGATCAATAATAAGTCCGGTTTATTACAATCCCCTGTTGCTTTGCAACTTAAATTGCAAGATGCGGGGATTAAGGTAAAACGTATCACTCAAAATGATAAAAATACTATGGTGGTACTTGATGACTCACAGCAGCAGACACAAGCTAAAGATATTTTAGCCAAAAACACCAATGATAGCTCTGAACTGACCTTAGCACTGGTGCCTGCAGCACCATCTTGGTTAACGAATATGGGATTTGAACCCATTAAATTGGGCTTAGATTTAAGGGGAGGCGTGCAGTTCCTATTAGATGTGGATGTTGATCCTGTTTACGTTGCTCACCAAAGTCAGCTGATGGACGCTATTCGTCAATTTGTGCGTGAGCAGAAGTTGCGTGGAGTCAGTGTCACTAAAGCCCCTGAGCAAGGTATTCATATTAAGGTATCGGGTAAAGATGTGCGTGGCACGTTACGTACTTTTTTCAAAACTAACTATCCACAGTGGCAAGTGACTAATTCGGGTGACGAAGGATTAGCATTGGTACTGAAAGCCGATGAAAGAGTCAATATTCGTAATCTTACCGTACAACAAAACTTACAAGTGATGCGCAGTCGTATAGAGCAGTTGGGGATCACCGAAGCTATGGTACAACGTCAGGGAGAGCATCGTATTCGTATTGAGCTACCTGGGGTACAAGATCCCGTAGCGGCAAAAAATGTTATTGGTGCCACGGCCAGTTTAGCTTTTTATGCTGTAAAAAGTGCGGGAGCGGTCAACACCAAAGTGCTCAAGGATAAATCTGGTATGCCTGTGTCTGTCTCTCGCCGTCCTGTGTTGGGAGGCGAGCATATTGTTGATGCAAGAGCGGGTACAGATGAAATGGGGCGAGCTGAGGTCAATATTACTTTAGACAGTGAAGGTGGAAAAATCATGTCTGATTTTTCTCGCGCCAATGTGGGCAACCCAATGGCAACCGCCTATAGCGAATACAGCCAAGATGCGAACGGGAAGGCAAAACAAAAAACCGAGATCATTAGTGTGGCGACGATTCAATCACAATTGGGGGATCGTTTTAGGATCACAGGCGCTGGCAGTTATCAAGATGCGCAGCAATTGGCATTGTTGTTACGTGCAGGTTCAATGACAGCACCTGTTTTGATGGTTGAAGAGCGGACGATTGGGCCAAGTTTAGGGGCCGAAAATATTGAGAATGGTTTTGCGGCATTAGGCCTTGGGATCAGTATGACCTTACTGTTCATGGCACTTTGGTATCGTCGTTTAGGCTGGGTTGCCAATGTGGCATTAATTGGCAATATGGTGTTGTTATTTGGATTATTAGCACTTATTCCGGGGGCAGTATTAACCTTACCGGGGATAGCGGGGCTTGTACTGACTGTAGGGATGGCGGTCGATACCAATGTGATTATCTTTGAGCGTATTAAAGATAAAATGAAGGAAGGCAGAAGTTTCGCTCAATCCATTGACCGAGGTTTTGACAGTGCTTTTTCAACCATTATTGATGCCAATTTTACCACTATGATCACCGCAGTTGTGTTATATGCTATTGGTAACGGACCCATTCAAGGTTTTGCATTGACATTGGGATTGGGTCTATTGACCAGTATGTTTACCGGCATTTTTGCCTCAAGAGTCATCATTAATATGGTGTATGGCCGTAACACACAGCGTAATCTAAAGGTGTAAAAGATGAAAAATATTAATAGATTAACTAAGTGGCGCTATTTTTCTAGTGCGGTTTCTGTGGCGGTTGTGATCATTTCTTTGAGCATCATTGCGGTGAAAGGCTTTAATTGGGGGCTAGACTTCACTGGTGGTGTCGTGGCAGAAGTGACCATGAACCCTAAGATCACTGCCAGTGAAATTCAACCCTTAATGAATGCGGCATCAAAACAAGATGTAAGCGTGATTTCAGCAGGCGAGCCTGGGCGATGGGTGATACGTTATGGCCTACCTGATAGCGTCAAGGACATTGATTCAAATAGTGCCAATGCTAAGGTACTTGATGTTAAACAAGTACTCACTCCATTAGACAGTAAGGTTAAATTAATTAATTCAAGTGTTGTGGGGCCCCAAGTGGGGCAAGAACTTGCCGAGCAAGGGGGCTTAGCGTTATTGATTGCTATGCTGTGTATTTTGGGGTATTTGAGTTATCGCTTTGAGTGGCGTTTAGCGGCAGGTTCTCTATGTGCACTTGTTCATGATGTCATTTTTGTGTTGGCTTTCTTTTCATTAAGTCAGATGGAATTTAACTTAACGGTATTGGCTGCCATACTGGCCATTCTTGGCTATTCGCTTAATGACTCGATTATTATTGCCGATAGAATTCGCGAAGTCTTAATTGCTAAACCCAATGCAAAAACCGCCGATTCAAATAATGAGGCTGTGTTGGCCACTTTTTCACGTACTATGGTGACCTCAGGCACGACTTTATTGACTGTGGTGGCATTGTGGATCATGGGCGGAGCGCCATTAGAGGGATTCTCTATCGCTATGTTTATCGGTATTTTGACGGGCACTTGGTCATCCATTTCGGTGGGAACTGTGTTGCCAGAAAAATTAGGTTTATTGCCTGAGCACTATAAAATAGAGGCCTTACCAGAAACGCCGTAACTTATTTTACTTTTATCAAAAAAGCCGCTATTTGATAGCGGCTTTTTATTATTTCATTTTCAATAACAAGTTTATTTACGTGCTTGAGGGATCGCGATCTTCATTTCTTCAGATTGACGGAATAAAACAAGCACATGGCCTATCATTTGTACTTTTACGGCTTGCGTTTCACGGATAATGGCATCGACGATTGCATTTTTTAGCTCTCTGTCAGCAGAGGCTATTTTCACTTTAATCAGTTCATGATGAGAGAGTGCGCTATCAATTTCAGCCAGTACACCTTCAGTGAGACCATTAGAACCAAGCATCACTACAGGCTTTAAACTGTGGGCTAAGCCTTTTAAGTGTTGTTTTTGTTTGGTTGTTAAGTTCATTTATACCAACTTTATGCTGAGTTACTGTTGAAAAGACGCTATTCTACCCTTATATAGCCCTTATGTAACTCTCATTTGTTGCGGATTTTTAAATGTCAGGTAAAAAACGAACAGCGAGTTCGTCTCGTTGGATGCAAGAACATTTTGATGATCATTATGTTAAACTAGCTCAGAAACGAGGTTTACGTTCGCGTGCCGCGTTTAAATTAGAAGAAATCCAAGACAAGGATAAATTAATTCGCCAAGGCATGACAGTGGTGGATTTAGGGGCTGCACCGGGAGGCTGGTCCCAAGTGGCAGTGAAATTAGCTGGAGATTCAGGTAAAGTAATCGCCTGTGATATTCTTCCTATGGATCCTATCGTGGGCGTTGATTTTTTGCAGGGGGATTTTCGAGAAGAGAAAGTCCTTGATGCATTGTTAACGCGAGTCGGTGATGGGAAAGTGGATGTGGTGCTGTCAGATATGGCGCCAAACATGAGTGGTTCGGGTGGAGTCGATCAGCCCAGAGCCATGTATTTGGTGGAGCTAGCGCTGGATATGTGTCATCAAGTTTTGGCACCAAATGGTTGTTTTGCCGTTAAAGTTTTTCAGGGGGAAGGCTTTGATGACTATATGAAAGCAGTAAAACAAGCATTTAAAACAGTAAAAACCCGTAAGCCGGACTCTTCACGTGCGCGTTCTCGTGAAGTCTATTTAGTGGCGACAGGGTACAAGTTGTAGTACCCTAAGCTTAGTAACCGAAAGACTGAAAATGAGGTCTAGTAATTTGAGTGATATGGCAAAAAATTTAATTCTCTGGGTTGTTATCGCTGTGGTGCTGATATCAGTCTTCCAGGGTTATTCCCCCTCTTCTCAATCAACGCAGAAGATGGATTATTCTACCTTTTTAGATGATGTGCGTACTGGACAGATAGGATCCGTTCAAATACAAAGTGATCAACGTACCATAGATGGTGTGAAAACCAATGGTGATAAATTTACCACTATCATGCCAATATACGATCAAGATTTAATTAATGATCTTGACCGTAAAGGTGTCAAGATGAAAGGTGAAGAAGCTGAGAAATCAGGCTTTTTAACACAAATCTTTATTTCTTGGTTCCCGATGCTGCTGTTGATCGGTGTGTGGATTTTCTTTATGCGCCAAATGCAAGGTGGTGGCGGTAAAGGCGCGATGTCATTTGGCAAAAGTAAAGCTAAATTGATGGGCGAAGAACAAATTAAAACCACTTTTGGCGATGTTGCAGGTTGTGATGAAGCCAAAGAAGACGTGAAAGAATTAGTGGATTACTTAAAAGAGCCGACCCGTTTTCAAAAACTGGGTGGCCGTATTCCAACAGGTGTGTTGCTCGTGGGCCCACCAGGTACAGGTAAAACCTTGTTAGCAAAAGCGATTGCTGGAGAAGCTAAAGTACCTTTCTTTACGATTTCGGGTTCTGATTTCGTTGAAATGTTTGTCGGTGTGGGTGCATCTCGTGTTCGTGATATGTTCGAGCAAGCTAAAAAATCAGCGCCTTGTATCATTTTTATTGATGAAATTGATGCCGTCGGTCGTCAGCGTGGTGCAGGTGTTGGTGGGGGTCACGATGAACGTGAGCAAACCTTGAACCAAATGCTGGTGGAAATGGATGGTTTTGAAGGTAATGAAGGGGTGATAGTGATCGCCGCGACTAACCGTCCTGATGTATTAGATGCCGCATTATTGCGTCCAGGGCGTTTTGACCGTCAAGTGGTTGTGGGTTTACCTGATGTGCGTGGTCGTGAACAGATTCTAAAAGTGCATATGCGTAAAGTGCCGTTAGCGGATGGTGTAAAAGCCAGCGTGATTGCCCGTGGAACACCAGGGTTCTCAGGGGCTGATTTAGCTAACCTTGTGAATGAAGCAGCGCTTTTTGCCGCACGTGGTAATCGCCGCTTAGTGAGCATGGAAGAATTTGAAAGCGCTAAAGATAAGATCATGATGGGGGCTGAGCGCCGCACTATGGTGATGTCTGAAGAAGAAAAAGAAATGACTGCTTATCATGAAGCGGGACATGCTATTGTGGGCTGTTTAGTGCCAGAGCACGATCCTGTGCATAAAGTCACTATCATTCCACGTGGCCGTGCATTAGGGGTGACTTTCTTTTTGCCTGAGGCGGATCAAATTAGCCAAAGCCGTCAGAAATTGGAAAGTCAGATCTCAGTGGCTTATGGTGGTCGCTTAGCCGAAGAGATGATGTATGGTAGTGAAAAAGTCTCAACCGGTGCCTCACAAGACATTAAATATGCAACATCCATTGCCCGTAACATGGTGACACAGTGGGGATTTTCTGAGAAACTCGGTCCTGTGCTTTACGAAGAAGACGATAATGAAGTCTTCTTAGGGCGTAGCATGGGCAAAACTCAGCATATGTCGGATGAGACAGCGAGCATCATTGATGCTGAAGTGAAACAGATTATTGATGTTAACTATGAGAGAGCAAGCCGCTTTTTACATGATAATGTAGACATATTACATGCAATGAAAGATGCATTAATGAAATATGAAACCATTGATGCTGATCAAATTGATGATCTGATGGCTAGACGTGAAGTGCGTAAACCTGCTGATTGGCAAAAGGATGAAGATAACTCTAATGATAATGGCGTCAATGATGCAGATGGTGAGAAAGCCTCTACGCAATCAGCTGAGCCTGTTGTTAATAGTGACTCGTCTTCAGCGCCTAAGCCAGATGACAAAGGCGATGTGACTGAGTCGCCTGTAAAATAGTTAACTGCTTATTGTCTAGCGTATTGATTTAAGCAATTTGAATAAAAGAAAACCCCATTTTGGGGTTTTCTTGTTTATACCCGTGATACTTGAAGATGCTTGTTTTCAGAGCCTGTAAAAGTGCCTAATTCAAGGCGTATTACTGCAAGAATGCTTATTGCCTTTTAAGGTGATACA
>NZ_CANLZC010000142.1 GCF_947495455.1 uncultured Shewanella sp.
AGCTTATTATGGTTGTTTGGAGTATTTTACCTCAAAACCCTTGATGTGGCTGCTTTATATAAGGGGACACCTAAGGGATTAAACTGATTCAAATACTCGCCTAAGGTTTCCTCTCTATCATAAATATCAAAACATCCGAGAAAAAACCTCAGATGAACATCAAAATCGATATCACTATTAGGCCATTTTAACTTCATTTTCTTATACTCTATTTAGTTGGATCAGCCATAAATGGCTTTCCTGTATTACTGTCAAACCTGACAACCCAATTATCAAGCTTCTCATTAAATACAGGCGATGATGGATCTCGTCTATTAGGACTAAAACCATGCCCCACACCTTGTGTATTTGTCCCTTTCACAATAGGATTTCCTTGCCGAACAACACCATTATTTTTTAATCTATTAATTTCAAAAACATTGGAAAGTAAATGCCTTAAATCTGCTTCACTTGACGAAAGTGAACTAATAAAATGATTAAAAACTTCATTAAAAATATATAAATTATGTTTATCGCTATTCAGATATTGAGCTAAATTTTCAGATAACCTGATCCCATAACAATGTCCACCATCCATAGGATTATGAGAATAGTATTGCCCTTCACCCTTAAAAAAATTTACAGTTTCTGATCGTGATACTGCTTGTTCAAACAAATTATCCATTGAATTTAGCTCTATCTCCTTTGAACGTTACCGGTAAATATCAATAAATCGGCCTAGAGAATCTTCCGATTGCAGCAATTCATATTGCTCATATTCTCCCCATTCATTGCCATATTGACTCTTAATTGGCGCATATAACAGTGCAATACCAGTACTGGACTTTTCGTTAGCATTCAGTCCCATATATTGATAACCATTTTTGATCGGGATAGGTAGTTTGGTATATAAGTTACCATCATGATCATAGAGATAAACTTGCCTTTCTTGGTATAGACTGGCAAAAACTTTGTTCATCTTTTTTGAATAACAGCATCTTGCTAATACAGAAAATTCAATTTCAACTTTTTTATCAACACTATCCCAAGATATACTTGTATAAGCATGTTTGCCGGAACCGTGCTTGGTAGTTTCTATTTTCACTAGATCGTTTTAACCATACAAATACAGTAATTCATCAATAATGATCTGCTTCTGGATCATTGCCAACAAGATAACGATTTATCACATTTATCACTTCATCTCTCGCTTCAGCGTTATTCATATCCACTAAGCCCATCCAATCACCACGTTGACTAACACTACCATATATCGACAAGGCTGATATTCTCCCGCGCCGACCACGGCAGTAAACAGCTCACCACATTCAACACATGCCATACGGTGAAATTGAACGGGTAATTCATTTACTTTATAAAAACAAGAATCACCAACTCTGATTTCTTCAATATGGGATATATTAGCCAATGCTTTATTACGGTAGCTAATATCCACTTTGCTAGCTGAAATACCATCAGAAATAACAAACTCATTTGTTTTCGCACAGGTAGGGCAAGATACAGAGCCTTTAGCCGTTATGAATCCGTTTTCATCACCATCATATAAATTCAACAATGTATTTAACGCTCTCACCTATTACATAGTTGCATGATATTTAAAGATTTTACATACCTTACTCCACTCAGTAACTCATCACTTCAATAGTGCAGTTATTATTTTTCAATAGCTCAATAAATTTGGATTCATCGAATATAGATGACAACGAACCATTTAAAATTAAGTCACTAAACCACTTTCCATCTATGTCATCAAAAAACTCACTCCAATCAGCCAGCTTGACATTTGCAATGGAAATTTCCCCCCCCACAAGACCATGACCACAACCCTCAGACATATAAAGCTTCTTTGCTTTAAATGAGTAAGCTAAAACCTTTGGCCAATCGGCACTATTACCACTGTCAGCGCTTCTTTTATCTACATTTGCAATAATATAGTATTCAGTTTTCATATATACCTTTGTAAGTACAAATAAAGAAAATTTCAATCACATAAATAAATTCAATATGATAACCCTTTCTTACAAAGCCTTTTTTTCTCAATATCTATATCAAAAAACCAATCGCAACCAGAGGACTCATATTCTTCGGTACTACAAATCACACTGACTTTTCCTTGATGATCTGTCGTTAAATAGGAAAATACAAAGCCACTCGGTGGCATCAACTCAAGTAACTGCTCTCCATGCTCATTATATACCGCAAGTAGCTCTGTTTTATCACTAAAAGTCAAAAGAGCAAATACATTATTATGATCAATGATTCCCTGTTGAACATACTCTGTATTAACTTCTACATTTTTAGCTTTAGTCACCCATGTCATTATTTTTTTATCATCAGATATAACAAACTGATGTATTTTCCCTAATTCACTCATTTCAACCTACACCTCTACTTCAGTTTTCTTACACTTTTTACCTTTAAATAACTCATTCTATCTTTTGGAGCAACTGTCATTTCTAATTGACTTCCCCCACCAGCAAGATATTTCCCCGAATCAGTATCAATTTGTGGACCAACTGGACCAGTTTTTACAGGTAAATCTTTTGTAACTTCATAGGTAACAACTTTATCTATATCTGGTTTCCACTGTTCTTTAACGGCTAATTCATTTCTAACATAATCCTTACCTACAATATGATCTAAAGTCCCAAACCCTCCAGGTCTATCTAATGGTTGATTAGGGCTTAAAGCCATATTAAATTCAGTTCCCTGCTTTAACACTTGATTTTGAGGGGTATACCCATAAGGCCAAGGTGATTGATTTATTTTCAAGTCCTTATAAGCTGCTGCAGCTTGAGTAGTATTAGCAAAAATACCTTTATGATGTTTTTGAAATTGATTCCATGCATTCTGTATTACTTTTTTACAAGCTCCTCCACTTAGCCCCAGCGGATCCACCCATTCCATGGGATTGTGGACGTATGAATTCGGTCTAAGACCACCCGCTATACCTATGGGATCTGGGCTTAGGTATTGACAGCTGTCAGGATCATAATAGCGATGGCGATTATAATACAAACCTGTCTCGTTATCATAAACTTGACCTTGATAACGCAGATCACAAAACACAGGATCATTAGCGGCCTGCTGCACGAGTACATCCTCATCACGGCTGTCTAAGCGTGTGAGCGGAGTGTCTTTCTCATTAAACTGGTTAAATTTACCCCAGAGGCTTTGCTTTCCGCGCCATTTGACCTCACCCGCCTCAGAACACAGCTCCCGTGGCGTGCCCGCATGATCGGCGATAATGTAATGCAGCTGCGCTGTACATTCACTTTGTCCACTGTTTACTTTTTGCACTCGCTGAGCCAGTGGACGGAAACTCTCTGGTTCATACATCCACTGTGTTGTGTCAGCTAAGGTGCCGTCGGCATAGCACCTTTGTTGTTCGATAAGGTTATTACCGTCCCACAGGTAGTTGATTCGACTAGCGTTGGCGACTCGTTTTGCTTCTTCCACTGTCAGCTTACTCTGCTGTTTAACCTTAGCCACGCGGCGGCCAAAGGCATCGTACTGATACTGCCAAGTATCATCATTTGGCAATCGCACCTTAATGAGTCTGTCTTCTTCATCCCACTCAAAGCGGGTGACTTGCGGCCGAAAGCCCTTTTTTTGCGTGACTTTTTCAAACACGCGGCCACAAGCATCATAATGGTAAGTGTGATTACCGATGCGCTCTACTCGGCCACCTTTTTGGTATTTAAGCTGTTTTTCTAACCGCTTAGTGGCGAAATCAATAATGTTCGTCGTAGCTGTCTGACCACTATTTGAAGCCGATACGCTGGGTTCATGACTTTGTTGAAGACTTGGTTTAGCTGAACTAAGTTGATTCACCGCCACTAAATTTTGCGCGGCGTCATAGTCAAATTGCTGCACTTTGAGAGCAGGCTCCACTGAAGTGTCACTGAGCGCGCCGCCTTTTGCAGACATAGTCGCTTGATGGGTGATTTGGCCATTGGCATTGTGGCTAAATTGGCTGCTGCCCCAATGAGTTTCATCGATAGCGCTAATTCGCGCCAGTGCATCGTATTGATAATGGCGCTGTAAGGTGCGTGGACCTTGAGGTTTTTCTGGCCCTAAATAATAAGGCTGCTGCGCATTGGGAGCAGACAGTTTTAACCCCTTGTTGGCCTGCGATCCACCTTTAACTAACTCCTGAGAGACTAATTCTTGAGAAAGTAGGTCCCCACCCAGACTCCAGGCTTGAGCTAAATGAAAACCTTGTTGGTTGTATCTGGATACTTCAAAACCTTGGCTGTTATGGGCAAATTGTAGCGCTTGGTGATCATTGATTTGCACCCCCGTCAATAAACCTTGTTGATGGGTGAGTTGCATTTGATAGGGGCTTGCTGTTGCTAAGGGCCGCTCAGGGCTGTTTGTTAAAAGCCGCTCAGGGCTGATCCTTTGGGCTTCATCGTCAAGCTGGCCTGTTATCGCGACACGCTCACCCGCGGCATCGTATTCACTGTTAAGAGCTTGGCCGTTAATGGTCTCCTTGATGCGGCGGCCACTTAAATCATATTCATACTCGACCACCACCTTATTGGCTGAGCCACTATTACTGGCGGAGCTACTATTATTGGTAGAGTTACTATTAGCAATCGCGCTTTTATAGCGGCTATCATCCACCGTGGCCCTAACGAGCTGTGAAGCATCATCGTATTCAAAAAAGCTATTACTGGTAATGCGATACTCAGGTTCAAGTACTGACTCACTTGCCGCGGCCTTGTTCTGATGCTTATGAGGGCATTGTAATTGCAGCGCTTGCTTTTGAATTAAACGACCAAGGACATCGTAGTAAAACCTAAGTTGCGTACCATCGGGGGCAATACGTTTTGCCACTCGCCCTAGAGGATCGTATTCAAACTGAGTTTTACGGCCATCGAAATGCCGCTCCTCGGTTATTTGGCCTAATTCGTTATAGTGATATCGCCACTGATGATGTTGGCTATTAATAACGCCTGCAAATTGCCCCTCACCGTTATACAGATAACGGGTGGTCTGCCCAAGGGGATCGGTACTGGCCATTAAGCTATCAAAGGCACCGTATTCATAGCCGTAGACTTGACCTAGAGGATCCACCACTTTAATGAGATTACCTTCGATGTCATAATCAAAGCGCTGCTCACTGCCATCTTCAAACACCACGCGGCTGGGCTGCAATTTATCTTGCTGGTAATGCCAACGTCTGACTAACGAAGAAGCTGGCTCTTTATCCGCTGAGGGCTCTTTACTGGCTGAGGGCTCTTTATTAAGTGCAGCTGAAGGCTCTTTATCGGCTAAGGGCTTTTTATCAGTTGAGGACTCTTTATTAAGTGCAACAGAAGGCTCTCTATCAGCTGAGGGCTCTTTATCGGCTGAAGGCTCTACTTGTGTATTACGTTTATCAGCATCGACTTCGTTGACGTAGGTATGGCGAGCGATTAGGCGCCCTAGAACATCATATTCAAAGCGCAAACGGTGACCTAAAGGAGGGCTCACCTGACTCATTTGCCCTAGCTCATTAAAACTAAACTGAGTTTGTAAGCCATCGGGACGGGTTTGCTTAGTTAATAAGCCTCGCTCATTGTACTCAAACTGCCAACTGCGCCCTAATGGATCGCTGGATTGAATGAGATTTTGCTGCTCATCGTATTCATAGTGCCAGCTAGCTCCTAAAGGATTAGTGACGCAAACCAGCTGACCATTGTCATCATAGTCATACACATGCTCACAGCCATCGGCGCCAACAATGCTACTCACTTGCCCCCAATCATCGTAAGCATATTGAGTTTTATCACCCAGCGCATTGACTTCACACACTAGCTGATTATCTTGCCACTCAGATAGAGTGACATGCCCATTGGCATCTATATGTTTAATGATATTATTACGCTCATCGCGGTAATAGCACTGAATGCCTTTGTGGGGACTTTTATAAAAAATGACATTCTTGGTATCGTCATAGCGCGTTTCATCGTGCCAGCGGCCATTGCTGGCACGGGTACTGAGAGCACGATTATGCTCATCATAAGTATGCTTGACCCAAGTGCCGCCTAAGTCTGACCATTTGAGTAAATTATCTTGCTTGTCATACTCATAATCAAAATTATTACCCGCATCACTGCGCACTGAAATAAGCTGCCCTTCACGATTATATTTAAAGGTGCTTAAGGTTTTCAGCGCTTGCTGGTTTTCATCACATAAAATAAGCTTAGTGATAAGCCCATCTTGTGACTCGACCTTCATTTGCTGCTTGTTATCACTGAGCTTCACCCACTCTAAATTGCCATTGTCATAAATAAAGCGCAGTTCATGACCATAGCCATCACGAATATGGCTCAATGCTAAATGCTGTTTTCCAATGCCATCGACAGCCGTGTCTGCAGACTTGTTAAAGTGATTTATATCAATGTCATCCTCAATGGGATAAATAGGAGTGTCACTATCAAACACTAAATACATGCCATCGAGATGACGCATCACCAACTGCTGGTTTTGACGCATTAAGCGCCATGCGGGCATATGGGCTGCACGCTTTTGCTCACCATCGGCAGGCAAAGCATAATGGGCTCGACTGCCTTTATCGTCGATAAAAGTGACTATGCCATCATCAACTTCAAGGCTCATGTCCCAGTAACTGCGCCACGTCCGTCCCAGCAAGCCTGTGAGTTTGTTTTTTCCTGAATGATAAAAACGCTTATGAAGCAGCGGCACCCGCCCTTGCAAAGTAAAATCTGTGCGCCACTCCACCACGTTACCCGTTGCCATATCGATAGGATCACTTTCACACTTAGTCGCCGGGGCCACGGGCTCTTTAGCACTTTTCTCTTTCGCAATAGCCTCTTTTATGGCTTTGACTTGCTCTAAACGTTCGACATAATCAAATGCTTTAACAAATTCGCCCATTGGCGGCTTCAGCATAGGCTCAAAGTTCAGCATAGGCTCAAAGTTCAGCATGGGCGAATGGGACTTAGCGGCCCCTTCGGCACATTTGTGGGCAGGGGATTGATACGGTGTATCACCAATCAGTACATTTGGTGAGCCTGCAGCGACTTTACCACCACAATTAATGGCATCATCCACTCTCGCTGCAGGTTTTCCGTTAATGCTGACATTGGATGAACCCGCATTGACGCTGCGCATATGAATACCGTGGGGCATATTAGGGCAAGGGCACATGTGCAATAACACCATGTCCCCTTTACGGGCGGCAGGCATGCCATTAATACTCACATCACCACTACCCGCTAAAATGGGGGTCGCAGGCATACAGCCATGACCTGCGGCCGTATCCCCTAATCTTGCCGCTTTAGGCATATCCAATTCCTTGTTATTTTTATTACCTTTAAGCCCTTGCCATCTATGACAAATTGATGACAAGCGCTTATTTTCCTTTTAACTATGGCTCACTGTAACAGTACGCGTTTATGTTTATGGTTGATGCCCAGCCTCAATGTTTATTCAGCCGGCTCAACGTTTATTAAACCGCTTATCTTTTATTCAGCCGGCTCATCGTTTGTCCGCAGGCTCAACGCTTATTCAGCTGGCTCACCTTTTGTCAGCGGGCTCAACGCTTATCCGCGGGGTCTGGCAGTGTCGGCTGATTGGGCTCCTCGACTTTGACTGCTTTTGGCGCCTTGCCTTTACCCGGTGAGCCACCTTCATTGATTTTGACTTTACTACCAGAAATGGTGACACCTCCTGAATCGATTTTAATAAACCCTCCGGGGCCTTTTAGCGTTAAGGCCGTTCCCGCTTCTAATACGATATTCGCCGCATTGGTATAACTGTCTTTATTGACTTTCAATTTATGATCGCCGCCAATGATTTTCTCTTCCGATGCGGCAATTGACATGCTATGGGCGCCATCCACTTGGGTCACCATGCCGCCACCAATGATGCGCTTGAGTCCCGCTGTCACTTTTTGAATAAGGTTTTTACCTATGGCTTGGTGTTTGTCACCACGCACCTCTTCAATGAGATCTTTACCCACAGTGCTGTGCTTGCTCTGTTTTACAATGGCAAACTGCTCATTTTCAACCGTTAAATGATGATCCATCCCCGTATTTTCTCGGCGCGTATTACGAGTGATAATGTCAAGATCTTTTTGTCCATGAATAAATATTTGCTCACGAGTGGCTTCATCTTCAAACCTCAATTCATTAAAGCCTTTGCCTTTATGGGTCTGAGTTTTAATGACAGTTCGAGTCTTATGGGAAGGCAAAACATAAGGCGGCACATTGGTGGCGTGAAAGGTGCGACCAGTGATGATAGGTTGATCGGGATCCCCTTCTAAAAAGCTCACAATCACTTGATGACCAATACGTGGAATGGCTGTCATGCCATATTGGGCTCCAGCCCAACCTTGGCTCACTTGTACCCAACAGCTAGCTTGCTCGTCATTTTTTCCTTCTCTGTCCCACGGAAATTGCACTTTTACGCGGCCATGTTCATCGCAAAAAATCTCTTCCCCTTTTGGCCCAACGACCACAGCAGACTGAGGGCCTGTGACTAATGGCTTTGTCTTCGGCTTAGCTTGCCAAGGGGTATTGGCTGGGATCACATCAAACTGATTATGATAACTGGTGGGCATAGTGGTATTACTGCCTTCAAGGCTCGCCCCTTGAAAACCTGTGTGTATCACCTTAATAAGCAGCCAATCACGATTAAAGCTAGGATCCCCGTGCTCCATTAAGTCAAATTTAAATCCGGCACTGGCCGCCATGAGGTTACTTTTAGCAAAAGCCAGATGCGCATGGCGTCGCAAGTATTCTAATCGTGTTTGCGTAAAGGGCTTTCCAAAGGCATCGCTTTTATAGCGCCCTGGAAAATCAAAATGCTCATAATCTTGACCTTGATAATCTAGATCGGTTGCTAAACTGTCTTGTAAAAAACTGTATTGAGGCTGCTTAAAACTGGCGTCTTTTAACACCACACTGGCTGGTGCCACTTGATGTTGTAATGCAAACTGTGAAACATAAGGCACCTCTGACATACCGCCACTGGTGGCATTATAAGGAAACGGCATGCCTAACTTACTCAGCTTTTTCGTGCTATCACTAAACACTAAAGTGTGCTTACTTTTTTCGTGTTCAAAATGATAAATCAAGCCTTCTTCTGCCGCTAGACGGCTCAAAAATGCAAAATCTGTCTCTCGATATTGTACGCAATACTCACGCACTCTTTGATCTAAGCTAGGATCGCAATTAAAGGCATAATCCTTAATGCCCATTTCGTTCAACAAGGTTTGAATGATGGCTAAAGTGCTTTGCGCTTGAAAAATACGACTGTTTTGTCTGAGTTTTAGCCGAGAAAGGGCTGGAACAAGCGTTAGCTTATATTGCGTATCATGGTAACCTGTATCCCCTATGGTAAATTGACTCACCACACCATGTACTTGGCGTTGCACTTCACCGTCCATGGACCATGTCATCAAACCTGCTTTATCAACAATAGACTCTGGCGTTAAATCACTTTTTTTACTCACTAACGTCATTTCAACCGAGAAGGGAGCTGATAACGCCTCTTCAAAATGAAATTCAAGTAACTCAAAGCTCGCTTCATCTAATCCTTCAGCGACAAATTGGTAACCTAATCCCGAGCTTGCCATTGTCATGCTCACATCCTTCTTCTTTTATTTATTCTGTGTGACCCATTCCAAATGAGCTAACGATAAACATTACCCCATTTGGTAATATCAAATTATGCTTCCAATGGCTTACGCCAGTCATCGGATCCCGATGTGCCTGCACTGGTATGATCCCAATCAATTTTACGATAGGCTAAAGACACTTGAACCAGCTGAGTAAAATCTGCCTGAGTCGGATCTTGGCAATGGGGCATATGACAATTGATATCCACTATGGTGGCGCCTTCCAGCGTAGTCGAGAAGAAATGCTCTTGCTTGCCTTCAATAGAAGTTCGGTACCAATTCAGCACAACTTTATTAAGCTTTTCACCTGTTGATAACGCGTTGTACATTAATGGTACGGCTTTATTGAGTGCAACAGTAAAAATAAACGGCTTATGAACACGCTGACCAGAAGGCTGACCTGATTGCGGATCTGTCGGTACAGTGACAACATGCTTAAATTCTTGAACTAACATTTCATCTTCGTGGCCTTCAACAAAAATATCACCGACAGAATCTGAAGTAAAAGCGCCTGCTGTAATATTCCCCTGTGTTTGACCTTCAATAGAGATATAACATGGTGTTGGCATAATATCCTTCCTTGCTTATTGATAATTTAACCTCACGGCATTGTGTCTCTGCTCGACACTTTTAATGAGTACTTCTAATGAAACTGGCCCTATCCATCCTTTTTCGTTGAAGTAAAAATAGATGAATGCTCAAAAGTGAAACAGTACAAAAACAATACAAAACCAATTTATAGACATTTCAATAACAGCAGGAAACATGCCAATTTTTATATAACTGATTTTAATGGTTTTTTAAAAAAAACAGGGATTTTTGGGCAATAAATTGCTCATTTCAGGCAATTTATTGCCCGCCTGAGCAATAAATTGCCTGAAAATCGAGAGAAAGAAAAGAGAAAGAAAAAGTGACAAGCACAAAAAAGCCCATCTTTTTGATGGGCTTTTTTGTTGTATCTGATTTTATCAAAAATAGACTTAAAGTATGTTATCAATGGTACGGGAGGAGAGACTTGAACTCTCACACCTTGCGGCACCAGAACCTAAATCTGGCGTGTCTACCAATTCCACCACTCCCGCATTGATACTACTTATTCTAATATTAAATTTTAACATTAGAACTTATCATATTAATGATAAATTAAAGACTCAACTAATATTTATTGGCCTTTAAATATGGCTGGGATACCAGGATTCGAACCTGGGAATGCCGAGATCAAAACCCGGTGCCTTACCGCTTGGCGATATCCCAA
>NZ_CANLZC010000143.1 GCF_947495455.1 uncultured Shewanella sp.
TAATGGATCACCCACTCTCGCGGCGGGTTTATTGTCTATTTTTACGTTAGGTGAGCCTGAAATAACTGGGGTTGGAAAATAACCGTCATGTGCCTCTCCCATGTCCCCAACAACTACAGCTTTAGGCATGATACCTCTCCTTGGTTTATATAAAAAAATCAAGAAATAATATCATTTATTTGTAAAAACTATAATCAGTTTTAGAAAGAGTTTGGCTGTGAGGGTGCTATATAGGGGAGATAGGAAAAACTAGCCAATTGCTAAAGCAAATGGCGTTAATTTTTACTTTTGAAACCTATCCTTCATTTTTAACATCATTTCTTTTGATGTAAGTCCTTTTTCCCAATCTATATTGTGTTTGCCTGCCTCTTCTTTAGAATACCAACGATTATCAAAAAACCTAGATTCTTCATTAGCAACATCAACAATATTATGGTCTGATTTTTTCTCAGACAGATCGGATTTAGTGATTAATTTATTGACTATTTTATCTTTTTTATCAATAAGATTTACATCATACCGATAAGAAACTTTTACTTTGTGAGCCTTTCTAGAACGACGTTCTAATATTTCAATTTTTATCTCTGTAAACTCTGTTTTTTCTATAACTTTCTTTATACTTCTCTTAAAAAACAAGTCATTAAATAACTTAAACTGTTCATAAGATTTTATTGTAGAAAGACCTAGAGTGTCTTTTAATTCATCAAAGGTTATGGACTTGTCAGTCAAATAACCAAGGCTTATCCATTCCCTAAGTATTAAATACAATTTCCCTGCATTTCCGTCAGGAATTTGCATAGCGCTTAATAAAAATTGTCCTGTAAAATTCCCAGTCAAACTGGAAATTAAGGGTTCCATTTCTTTAGCAAATTTAATATTTACACAGCCCTCACCACGTGAATACCAAGTTCCATCAGTAGCTATCGTGAATGGTGTGATAGCGTCTACAGGGATATTCTCATCTTGCTTCCTAAGCAAACCCTGAGAGGGGCGTAATACATAACCTCTTAACTCTTCAACACCCTCAACAACTTGGCGGTAAGCGGCTGAGTAGTCAATTTCACACAAAGCAGCATAATCTTTGACCTGTATTAAAAATGACTTTGAAGAGTCAAACTTAATTAAGACATCATTTTTTGACGACTCTCGCTCTAGTTGAGCTAAACACATAAAAAACAATCTTTTTGCAGAAAGGCTCATACCAATCAAAGCGGGTCTAGCGTCATTACGGTGATAAATTTTTTTACTCATACTCATCAAGTTCAAATCACTAACATCCTTATTCTGGGAGAGTAGACAAACAATACCAAGAAATAGAAAGGGCATCAACATTAATTCAGATGTCTTTTCACTGACTAGACGATGCCCTTTCACTGACTAGACGATGCCCTTTCACTGACTAGACGATGCCCTTTCACTGACTAGGTGATGCCCTTTCACTGACTAGGTGATGCCCTTTCGCGGGATTTTTATTTTATTTTCAGTGTTTTACCACCCCCCCCAATATCTTAATATCTTAATAAGAATAATAAAATAAGGGAAAAGACAGAATAATCATTAAAATCTCTCTCAATTTTAAATTCCTAAGTGAGAACCCTTCTTGGGGGTTTCACCCCCGCCAGCCCTTCCCCTCGCTTCGCTCGTTTCCGGCATCCCCCAAAAGCAAAAGACACAAGCGATAATGCCTCGCCATTTCCTGCCGATGGCAGGGGCGAGCACAACAGCACAATCCGCTAGTCGCATTTCGGCTACGCCCCTGAGAGGCTCTCTAAGACCAAAACGAATTTAAAAGCATGTCAGGCAGGATGAGGGGGTAATTTCATTAGCAGGGGGCTGTGTGACGCTCTGAATGAGGTTTAACAAGCGATATCTCGACAAGAAAAAACGCGTTGCGTTTTGGTTTCGCTCCGCTCCCATGCTCTCACTGCGTTCGAAAACGCATTTTAAGGGGTCAAAATGGCGATTTAAGCGATTTTCTCCAAAAATACACCCCATTGCATGGGTTAGGTTGTTTTTGATTGAATATGAAGCCGCTGAGGGATTTTGAATTAGCGCAGTCTATTCAAAAGCGTAAAGTGGTTTAATTTTTTTATAAGAAAATTTTAAGCAACGATAAAGAATATTTTAATTTTATTTTAAGCTCATTAAATGGCATTAGATAGGCAGGATAGGTGAAGTACATGTACCGCGTAAACGGGTACCATGTCTTCACTTTTTAAGTTTATTCGCACTCCGTTCTCAATACTTAATCCTGCTCTTCGAGATTGGGGTTTCAAAGGGGAACCCTTTGGCACACGGGATGGATCGCTACGTAGTAGGGATGTAATACGTCCGTATCGTGCCTATGTTTTTACTCCGAAAAAGAAGAAAGTAAATGACCAATTAATTTGAAAAGTTAATTTTAAGTAACTGGCTATTTAAACCAACTCTTCTTGGTTTTTTTAGTCTGGCTCTCAATTAATCGTTTTGTTTCTTCTGCTTTCTTCTCGATGTTTTCCAGTTTTTTGTTTATCGCATCGAGAGCTTCACTATGAGTTCTTGGGTTATGGAGTCGTTCAAATTCATCAGGACTCACATCCGTTCTTTTTAATTTCTTCTCAATTACCCATAATCCACAAGTTAATACGTATCGTTTGAATTCAGCTTCCGTTTTCTTTGACTCTTTTCGTAATTCCTTGGATGCTAGATCTAATTTTTCAGCAATAGATTTAGGGATTCGAACACTAAACAACATATTGTTGCTGTCTTTACTCATAGTTCACTCCAAATAAAATCAACGTTACTTAAAAATAACATTATAATGTAAATGCTTAAAATGAACTCTTGGTTTTAGAGAAAAACATAGGCACGATGGGGACGTATGACACCCCTACTACGTAGCGACTCATCCATCCCATGTGCTAAAGGGATACTCCCTTTAAAACCCTCCGCCGAAGAACTCGCCCAAAAATCTGGATATTTTCGTCCCGCCCATAAGAGGATCGTCAAGGTGGTATATCAAAATGTTTAAATTAATTCGCTGTGAGTAGCTGTCATATAAGAAAATGGCGAAAAGCGAGTAGCTGTTAAAAGAGATTCCTACAGAGCGATAAATTCAAGTCGTTTGGTGTATTCAAATTGGGGAGAAAAACGGGCGTTAATCAACTAGGCTCTAAGGGTGTTAATTGTTCACTTAAAGTTATATCCCAACTTCAGCGAACAGCCCCTTTTTAGGGGCTTTTTTTTGCGTTCACCTCATCGATACCGAATTTCCGTGTGTAATTTCCCTCAAAGCCAGATGAGCCGTCCACTCTAGGTTGAAACGAGAGTGCAACCTAGAGTGGACGGCGGCATCAAAAACGGTCACTTTTGCTCTTGATGTGAACGCTTTTGATGAACGCATGAATTTACGCTAAAAAATGAATTAAAATGTGGAGAATATTTGGGAACATTGGCACCTGTTTATGATGCCAATGCTTTTATTTTTATAGATAAAAATCTTCGGGTTTATAGAAGGTAAATCCTGTAATATTTTTTGCTTCAAAAGCTTGTTTGACTTTATCATGAGCGATAATTAAAGGGAGGAAACTCGTTAAGCGAAAAATGTAAGGCAAAGGCATATCACTGGTATCAATGAAAGATAAAGAATCGATGAACTTTATTTTTTTTGGACGCCTTAAAGTAATGTCTGATTTTTCGTAATCCACAATATCGGCATCACCGATAATATTAACTAATTCGTAATCATCTGAGTTTTTATGGCCATCAATTCCTTTTAGTAAAACTGGGAATTCTTGAATATTATTGACCTCTATTTCTCTCAAAATTTTTGATACCCTTTTGTGCATCAATAACCCCTTAAAGCCAGGAGCCATTAAATTATCATTTGGAAAATCTAAATCATCATCTTCTTCAAAATCATATTCAATAACGGGATAATCACCTGTGATGTGTTTACCTAAATCACATTCAAAATCTAATTCAGTGACAATTTTTGGCACGCCCATTAATTTTGTTTCTTTTTCATCCTTTCTTTCACTAAACATGATCCAATACATGATTTACACCTCAGTTGATATTTTATTTATATTTTCCATTCTTTTGTTGGCAAACTCTCGATCTTCTTTTGCTTTGGTTCGAAGTAAGTATTGCCATTTACTAATACGTTTTTTGATTAAAATTGATAAATCGTTTAGCTCTTTAGTTAAGGTTTTTTGATGATTTTTATTTTTAGAACAAATATTTAAAGTGTCTTTTTCTAAATCACGTAGAAAAACTTCAATTTTGTCATTGTAGAGGCTTTTGGAGTGAGGGCCTCGGTGACATTGCAAATTATGCTGAGCAATATCGAATCGAAATGCGGGTAAACAGATACCATTTTTAGGGTGGTTAACGTTATAACCTGACAAAATAGCATTGTGCTTCAATTTAGGTACACGAGTGAATAAATTGACTGAAATCAAATGGTGTTTTTGTGTCGGGTATTCAGGGTGTTTCATCTTGACAGCTTTATTAACGTCATCGATTTTCTTTGTTTCAGAAAGGTATTCTTCCCGAGTGGCTTTTGTATCAATTCCTGCACCATGAATTACCCAAGGTTCTAGCCCTGCTTTCGTCCATTTGTCAGCGTAGTCATGGCTTCTTTCTAAATTTTTTCTATCTTTGGAGTTTGCTGGATTTTTAGCATAATGGATCGGTTTTTCATGCTTACCCTTACAGTCCTTCCAGTCGCACTTGTAGGTTTTATCATCCTCGTCATTTTGTTTTTTATTGTTGTTCTTTTCCCTTAAAGGCGTCACAAAAGTGCGTGTGTTGAGGTCTTCTCTATCACGTGGAATTGAAGGATCTTTTTTATAAAGCCGAGGCTTATCATGGTTGTTACGCACGATTTTAATGGCGTCTTTCATTTCGCCTAAGACGTCGATGGTTTCCTCTAATACTTTGCCCGCTTTACGACTGTTGGCCGCAAGCAAGAGTGAAGCACAGGCAATCGGCCCCCCTACCCCACCCGCTAATGTACCTAGTGCGGTGCCGCCTGTGACAACAGCCATGTCCATACCTAATTGAGTGGCATGATAGGCGCTCATTTCCACCACTTTATCGGCGGGTAAGGCGGCCAACATGCGAGCGGGTAAGCTGGCGATCAGTTCTCTTCCTTGGCGATCACTGAGTAATAAAATCAGCATTTCCATTGTTTCAGTCGCTTCCCACATGCCTTGTTTTCCGCGCTCTTTCCATGCTTGGAATTTATCTTCTAAAGCGTCAATATCCCCTGTCACAATGGCTTCAATTAGCATGGTTACGTTAATGTCTGCCGCATGGAGTAGCTCGCCAAACTCCCCTAAGTCGGGCAAGTATTCACTTGCACCACTGACCGAACCCGATTGAGCCGCTTTCATCATGTCCCACGACTGACTCAAGAACGATTGATTATCAAACGCCTGACTTTGGTTATTGAGTTCGGCGAGTTTATTGTTTATCGCCTCTGAAAATGCTTTTGTAACGGGGATCTTTTGCTGGTTACTCAGTGCCTCAATGGCATGTTCCGCGCTTTGTTGAGCGCTATTGCTAATCGCCTTATCGAGCTTGTTATAGGCGAGTTCCAGCGTATGTTGTGCGTCAGCGGCTAAGGCTTCGTCGCCAAACAAAATGTAAGCGGCGTGGTTGGTAGCTGGGCGCACTTCAGCGCGACCAGACTTATCGAGTGTCCCCGTTATTTTGGTATTTTTACCGTCTTCCATGATAACGGTGTAAGGCACGTGCCCCGCCTTGGTTTGCTCTTTATCGTCATACACTAACCGAAAGACTAAGCGATTAGGTGCCATGCCAAAAGTGGGTGCTGTCAAAGGTTTGCTTGGGGGGCGAACTGGATCAGGCACTAACGGCTCTGGCGTGAGGGGTTTCATAGGCTTGGCAGGATGCAGGCTACCCGATGAGGGGCTTTTGTAGGGATTGCCACCTACCATCACTCCGCCAACGGTGCCTAATCGGCTATCAATGGCCTTAATGATCTCTTTTGGATACGCGGGATTGATGGCGGGATGCACTTGCCTGACTTGCATCGGCGTTAAGCTATACAGAATGATTTTAACTCTGTCCTCAGTGCTGAGATCAGCCTTGGGAAAGTCCATGATGAACATAGGTGCGCGGGGCTTGTCGACAAGGAGTAATTTTTCACCACGAGTCAGGGCAGTTCTGAGGTTAGATAGCGACTCGCCTGTGCTTAAAAAGGCCTTTAAATCGGTGTCTTTGAGGTAAGAAAAATCGGTTTCAATGCTTAACGCTTCATGCTCCATCAATTGATAGAGTGCTACTACCTTCCCTGACATACAGCTTCCTATGAAAAATACAGATACCAAAATAATTGATGCTGTAATTTATCAGATATCACTGGTAATAAGAAATATTTATTTGATTTTCATTGCTTATTTAGTATCACTTAATTTTGTATGCATTAGGTTACATCAACAAGGTTGATTGTTATTTGTTCTGCCAGTTTAAAATAGGTCTAATTGATCACATGGCTTAAATTTAAATTCAAGACTTACAACCGAACGACCGACCTTTATTGCTCTCCAAGTTACTTTAATTTGATTTTGTTTGTGAATTTGTTCTATTGATGATTCGATTATTTTTTGTCTTATCTGGGAGTATTTGTAGCTTTTGGGGGCGTCCATAGAATAACGGAAATCTTCTAGTGAGATGCGAACTAAACGTTCTTCATTAGCTGGTTTTTTTGTATTGGCAAACTGGGCCATTAATTCCCATAATCGCCAAGCATAACCACTAGTTAAAGCAATCGTTGATTTGAGTTTATATTTTGTATATTGATCTTTAAGATTAAAGACTAGATGGGGGATTGTTTTTTGACCAAAAGTGGCTTCTACCCATCCCTCGCCATGATGATATACAACACCTTCAAGCCAGTTATATTTGAACTCTTTTTTTCCTTTAGGTGTTTCTTGAATTACTCGCCAGTATCGATCGAAAAATTTGTCAGTCCCTTTTAATAGGTCTCTGTAAGCAATGTTCATTGGAATGTCAAAGGTATCTGAATATTCCTTCGCTGTAATTCTTATTGTTGCATCTTGAAGTGGGATGACACGCCCTAATGCTTTTCTGTGTTTGCTATTATCAAACTTAGCAATAAACAGTGCCACAATACGCTTCTCTACGAGCGTTAAACCATGAGCCGCACGAGTTATAGCATGACTAATTGATATTTGTAATTCAGTTAGCTCAGTTCCTTTTTTTTCAACTAGTTCCATAACCATCAACTCGGTACATTTTATTAATGTACCTTTTTTAGCACGAGTACATTTGTGGGTCAAATTTTAATGCCCTCTGTGGATATCACCATCAAAAAGGTACATTTGAACCATCAAAAAGGTACATTTCACCATCAAAAGAGTACACTTCACCATCAAAAGAGTACATTTTAAAAAAAATACTACTCTAGAAGCCTTGGTATAACTGGGCTGTAGCAATTCGTGATTTTCCTAAAAACGTTTTTAAAAACGATCTTAAAAAAGATCTATTAAAAAGAGATTCACTTGTGGATAATTTTACTTTTTGAAAATTCAAAAGTGATAACCCTTCTTGGGGGTTTCACCCCCGCCAGCCCTTCCCCTCGCTTCGCTCGTTTCCGGCATCCCCCAAAAGCAAAAGACACAAGCGATAATGCCTCGCCATTTCCTGCCGGTGGCAGGGGCGAGCACACAGCACAACCCGCTAACGGCATTTCGGCTACGCCCCCGAAAGGCTCTCTAAGACCAAAACGAATTTAAAAGCTTGTCAGGCAGGATGAAGGGGCAATTTCATTAGCAGGGGGCTGTTTGACGCTCTGAATGGGGTTTAACAAGCGATATCTCGACAAGAAAAAACGCGCTGCGTTTTGGTTTCGCTCCGCTCCCATGCTCTCACTACGTTCGAAAACGCATTTTAAGGGGTCAAAATGGCGATTTAAGCCACTTTCTCCAAAAAGACACCCCATTGCATAGGTTAAGTTTTTTTGATTGAATATGGAGCCGCTGAGGGATTTTGAATTAGCGCAGTCTATTCAAAAGCGTAAAGTGGTTTAATTTTTTTATAAGAAAATTTTAAGCAACGATAAAGAATATTTTAATTTTATTTTAAGTCTATTAAATGGCATTACACAGGCAGGATAGGTGAAGTAGGCCTACCACCGTAAACGGGGTGTCCTATTCACTTTTTAAGTTTATTCGCACTCCGTTCTCAATACTTAATCCTGCTCTTCGAGATTGGGGTTTCAAAGGGGAACCCTTTGGCACACGGGATGTAATACGTCCGTATCGTGCCTATGCCTTGAATCGGGGTACACACAGAGTACAAGGAGAGTACATCGGGGGTACATGCAGAGTACATAAAAGGTACAGAGAAAGTACATCCGAGTACATAGAGAGTACATAGGAAGTACACATAGAGTACAAAAAAGAGTACAAAAATTATCGTTATCAAAAATGGTGACGCTATGTTGATTCAGTGCTTCTTTGGTGGTGACACAATGATGATCTTGTGTAGATCACTGTTGAGCAAGTGGTGATACCGTGTAGACCATGAGGTGATATGATGGTGATGCCGTGGTGACCATGTGGTGATCATTTCAAGACATAGGCACGATACGGACGTATGACACCCCTACTACGTAGCGACTCATCCATCCCGTGTGCTAAAGGGATACTCCCTTTAAAACCCTCCGCTGAACTCGCCCAAAAATCTGGATATTTTCGTCCCGCCTATTAAGGGGATCGTTAAGGCGGTATATCAAAATGTTTAAATTAATTCGCTGTGAGTAGCTGTCATATAAGAAAATGGCGAAAAGCGAGTAGCTGTTAAAAGAGATTCCTACAGAGCGATAAATTCAAGTTGTTTGGTGTATTCAAATTGGGGAGAAAAACGGGCGTAAATCAACTAGGCTTCAATGGTGTTAATCGTTCACTCAAAGTTATATCCCAACTTCAGCGAACAGCCCCTTTTTAGGGGCTTTTTTTTGCGTTCACCTCATCGATACCGAATTTCCGTGTGCAATTCCCCGCAAAGCCAGATGAGCCGTCCACTCTAGGTTGAAACGAGAGTGCAACCTAGAGAGGACGGCGGCATCAAAAACGGTCACTTTTGCTCTTGATGTGAACGCTTTTGATGAACGCTAAAAATGAATTGAAATGTGGGGGAAAATTGGCACCTAAGAATGATGCCAATGTGAGGTTTTGGAGAAGAGTATTTATTGTCCTATCGGTTCACATTATTTTCATTAAGTTTCTGATCAACATATTTTTGGCATTCCTCTATGCTTCTAGCATATTTTTTGATCATCCAGTCTCTGTGTCTCTGGCTATGAAACTGACATTCAACCAAATTATAACCTCTAATATTTTTAAAATAATTGGCATAATTAACAATTAAACCGATCACTGACAAAATAGCGAAAGCGATCCAAAAAGGCTTAGCGGGCATTTCTATATGCTTATTTTTAATCACTTCAGCAAATCGATGAAAGACACCTACTAAGCACAAGCCCGTAAACCCAAAAATGGCAATAGAATAAACACCAAAAATATCAAAATCAAAAATATGAACCTTTTCAGGATTAATAAATTGAGCGAGTAAGAAAAAGTCTGCAATCCAAATCACACCAAACAGAAGACACAGGGTTAACAACAAAAGTAAAACATGTCTTATCATTTAAATTGCTCTTTAATAAAGTTAACAAAATCAGTGCTATAATTAGTCTCTGTGTCGACACTATGAACTAATAAACCCGATACAGCTAATATACATCCAGAACCAACTACTGTTGCGGCAATACCAGGGAATGCTATACCAGCTGCTAATGCTAGACCTGCGGTCACAATGGTATTAACAACTAAACGCGCCTCATCGACACCTAATTGTTCCAGCGTGTATTGATCATTTAATAAGAATTGCGCCCCATTAACAGCCGAACCTATCATTAATTCAACTGGTGCTGATACGGTCACATAACTCACCATTCCTTTTGCTGATTTCAGCGCAGCTAAACCTAACTGAACTACTTGTGGATTAGATGCTTTGTAACGTGTTCCAGCCAATAAGGTTTTTAAGTGCTTTTTGTAATTTTTGAGGATAATATAATCCACACCATTGTAGCTTTTAACGTACGCCGTAACGCCATATCCTCCTAACGCTTTTGCGGTTTGAACAGCATCTCTTGTCCCTTTCGCTGCCATTGTGCCAGCAACTGCATGACCCACATTAGTGAAAAACTCACTCCATTCATCTGGACTTAAAATTGCCAGCTCTAAAATAGGTTGAGCATAATCTAACTCAATCTGTTTTTTACCTTCTTCAGCAGTATGATCATACGCTGGCCAGTACATATGATTAGGATCAACTTGTGGCGTATTTTTTTGAGGTGTACTGTCGGTATCAGCTGATAATGCTTTTTTTGCGCGTTCAGCTGCATCTAACATTTCTGGGGTACTACCTTTGACCTTCTCGATTACTTTTGCCTTAGTTGATTGAGCTTCATTGGGTTTTGGATCATTGCTCTCTTCTGTTTCAATAAAAGGTTGTTCTTTTTCCATTGGTGAAGGTGGCACATATAGATCTCCAATATTCACCGTGCCGCCGCCAATTGTAATACCACCGCAACTGATTTTACCTCCATGCATCGCAGCAGGTTTTCCATTAATAAATACCGTGCTCGACCCCGAGGCTATTTTACGATTATGAGGTGGGTTATTGGGCTTGATATGAGGTAGTAATGGATCACCCACTCTCGCGGCGGGTTTATTGTCTATTTTTACGTTAGGTGAGCCTGAAATAACTGGGGTTGGAA
>NZ_CANLZC010000144.1 GCF_947495455.1 uncultured Shewanella sp.
TTATTATGGTTGTTTGGAGTATTTTACCTCAAAACCCTTGATGTGGCTGCTTTATATAAGGGGACACCTAAGGTTTTCAAGGTAGAGATTTAGCCTCTTGGAAAGACAGAATTTTAGGTGGAAAGGATGAAATAGTATTTTCTCATATGGGACTGGTTTATGACGCAACGGGCGAACAATTGATTGGTTGTGGTTTGTTGCGTATTGTTAAAGTGCCTTTCAAAGAGGGTTATATTAATCAGTTTCAAGTGAATGTGACTTCTTTACCTGCTTTTAATACTGGCGATTTACTGGTTGGTTTTTTTGCCATAGAGCCAAGGCGCTTTTTATTAAGGCATTATGCCGAGACGAACATTGGATTTGATAACTTCATTTCTCCTATGGGCTATCAGTTATTCATGACGATATTCTATGAGTCTTATCCTTCGATGAGAAGGGTTGCTATTGAACCTTATGAAACCATTTTACGTTTTTTAGCAGAACGTCAAGGTTATCAACATATCAGTGAATGGCGATATAAAGCGAATTCAATCATGCAAGGTCAAATCAATACTGAAATGTGTAAGAAATTGCCTCATAAATTTTTCGCACTTGAAACAGGACTCAGATCTCAAGAGGGGCTATCGACGATTGTTCCTGTTACGGTTAAAAATTTAAGACCCATCAATAGCAGAACAAAAGCCATTTATCAATTACCATCATAGCCAGTGTCAATGAATCGAAACGGAGACAGCGATTGCGCCTATTGCCAAAAGAGCGGTCTGTTTTCCTATTCGGTACTGGTCTCAAAAGAAAGGTTTTTATATTATGGGCTTAATTTAGGTTAAGCAGAAGAGCATTAATGAAAAGACATTTTGATAGTTTGTCTCGTGAAATGTCACAAAGCAGACAAATGGCTCACGAGATATGTCGCCAATTCTCCCGTAGTCCGAGTAAAGGGAATTTAAAACGTCTGAAAACACTGTTTGCTCATTGCGGAGAGAGTGTGTTTATTGAGGCAGGCTTTTATTGTGATTATGGGCATTTTATTGAAATAGGCGATCGTGTATTCATCAATATTAATTGTACTATTTTAGACGCAGGTCGAGTGAGTATTGGTCATGATACCTTAATTGGACCGAATGTTCAGATATTGGCAGTGACCCATGATGTGGATCCCGAGGTAAGATTGAAAAAAGGCAGTTATGCTCAGAATGTGAGTATTGGAAATAATGTATGGCTAGCGGCGGGGGTGATTATTTCTCCTGGCGTGACTGTGGGAGATAATAGCGTTGTCGGGGCGGGGAGTGTCGTGACCAGTGATGTTGAGGCTAACAGTTTATATGTGGGCCACCCTGCGGTAAAAGTAAAGACTATTTAATTCATTAACGGTTGTGGTTGTTGTTCAGCTTGACGTTCATTTATGTGGATTGACACAGATGTGACACTATTTTATTGAGAGGTTGGCTATACTTCATGAACATGAATAATACTCATCTTTATGAAGTATTAGACGTGTAGACATCTAAACGTCCTTATGTATAATGGAGTCAAGAGCATGATGTTAAGCTTAAAGAAAGTATTTATTTTTATCGTTTCTCCATTTTTATTAATGGCTTGTGCAACACCTGATGAATATGTAGTTATTGATGGCATAGTGAGTTATCAAGCGCCGGTGCGTTTACCGGATGCAGCAGTTTTAACCGTGAAGCTAAAAGATATCACGGATCGCTCTCAACCTGCGGTTATTTTGGATGAGCTTAATCGAGAGAATGCCACTTTGCCCGCTCGCTTTTCTTTTACAGTGCCTCGGGAAGAGCTGGTAGAAGGTCATATGGATATCATTAGGGCCTATGTGAAGTATAAAGATAAGCTGATGTTTATGAATATAAATGCGATTAAAATTGATCCTTATTCTAACGAGCCTTTACTCATTATGCTTGAAAAAGTCAGTGAATAATTGAGAGTGAGTCTATTTGCTGGCTGGGTAATTGGCTTATCAAATATGAAATAGAGGCGCAGTATGCCGGTAAAAATACCTGATGATCTTCCTGCTGCAGAAGTACTAGGATCAGAAAATATTTTCACTATGTCAGAAACTAGGGCAAAAAATCAAGATATTAGACCTATGAAGGTCCTTATTTTAAATCTCATGCCCAATAAGATTGAAACAGAAACCCAGTTACTTCGATTATTAGGTAATACACCTCTGCAAGTTGATGTTGATTTGTTGCGTATTCATGACAAAACCTCTAAACATACGTCAATTGAGCATATGGAAAATTTTTATCGCGATTTTGAAGATATTAGGCATAAAAACTATGATGGTTTAATGATCACGGGAGCCCCTTTAGGTTTGTTGCCTTTTGAAGAGGTGAGCTATTGGGATCATATTCGTGATATTATCGATTGGTCTCAGCAGCATGTGACGTCGGTATTGTTTTTATGTTGGGCGGCTCATGCTGCCCTTTATCATTTATATGGATTGCATCGGCATGTGCTCAAAAAAAAGCGTTCAGGGGTTTATTTACATCAACGAACGGGACGGCATTATCCTTTATTAAGAGGATTTGACGATGAGTTCTTTGCGCCACATTCACGTTACGCTGAAATGGATGTGGATGAGCTTAAAGCGCACCCTGATTTAAATGTATTAACGGAATCCAGTGAGGCGGGAGCCTACATGGTGTTAAGCCAAGATAACCGTAATTTATTTGTCATGGGGCATCCTGAATATCAAAAATTTACTTTAGATGAAGAATATCAACGTGATTTGAAAGAGGGCATTGCGCCGGATCAACCTCAAAATTATTATCTGAATAATGATCCCAGTAATAAGCCGATTGCAAGATGGTATGGCCATGGTAATTTATTGATCAGTAATTGGTTAAATTATTATGTTTATCAATTAACGCCGTATGATCTTTCGAAAATTAGTCATGATTTACCAAGGTCGGCGAATAAAAGTTGAAAGTATGAAATGTTGAGTTTGATGAAAATTTATGCTTCCTCTTATGATATTGAGGAAGCATATTAAAGCTTATTTTTGAGATGAATAATAAGCAGCTAGATTAATAATATCTTGCTCGCTTAGCATTTTTGCCATAGGCTCCATGGCAGCGGCTTGCCCTCCCTTACGCTCACCTGCTTTATACGCTTTTAATGAAGAAATTAAATAAGCTTCGTTTTGCCCGCCGATATTGGGATAGATAGGCATGATGGCTTTGCCTGTCACACCGTGGCAGGCGACACAAATAGTGGTGGCTTTGGTTTTACCCGCTTCAATATCAGGAGCGCCTGCTTTGGCTTCTTCTGCTGTTGCGGATGTTGCTGTAATTAATGCGGCAGCAGCTAACATAAGGTTACGATTCATTGCTCTTCCTTTTTGACGAGTTTTACACGGTCAGTATTACTGCGTGAATACCGTGATGAAAATTGAATTGTTAAGTGAATCATAGTAAGGAAAATCACTCCTTGTAGATTTGTCATATCTCTTTATTGTCGAGTGATTCATCATGTTGAAGTACACCAACCGCATTGGAATACTAACCCTTCACAGAATCCTTCTGAACGGCGATAAATGTGCTTGCTGTTATCGCCAGTTGCTACATGAATGTTTATTTTTTAACATTTAAAGAGATTAATGTAAATGCGGACATTCATGGCTATTTTAAAAAAATCCATCATAAAACGCTCAATTCCTTATTATATAAAGGGTTGCACTATCATCATTAATGTCTCTCATCTGTTTTTTAATATTGAATTTGTGATCTAAAAGTAGAATAGATGGTACAATGGGGGGGATTTAGTATTGGAATAAAAGGACTTTGTGAGTCGTTGTGTGGATCTTATTCATTTTTTCGAGAATACATACCGCTTTATTGATTCATTCTGTGAGGTATAGCAGCAAAGTGGCTTTCAATTAAGTTTTTGATATTGAATATTTAAATATCAGTAAGTGTGATAAAAATAATAATAAAGGTAAGTTGGATGCAATTGACGGATATTACCGTATTAAAAACCGCATTAGATTGGTTATATCAAGATAAAACCATTTGGTTATGTACGATATTAAAGACTTATGGTTCTGCCCCTCGTCCTGTTGGTGCATTGTTTGTGACAGATGGTCATTTAAGGCGAGGCTCTATCTCTGGCGGATGTTTAGAAGATGCTTTTATTGAAATGTTAAATGATGGTGATTTTCATCGTTCGGCTTCAATATTTTCATATGGCGATCATCTACAAGGGGAAGCGATTGCAGCTGAGTTACCTTGTGGTGGCAGGATCCGCTTATTAGTGGAATGTTTACGCCCCTCTGCTCAGGTTTTCGCTCATTTAGAACAATGGTTGCAGTGGGCACAATCCCATTTTGCTTACGTGCGCCATGTTCAACTTCAATGTGATGGAATGCATATTGAGTTAACCACAGAGCAAGCTTGCTTGCCTGTGGTTGAAAGCCCAGATCGGATTGAGGTGCATTATGAGCAAGTTTGGAAGTGCATCATACTTGGGATCAGTCAGGTGGGAATGAGTGTGGCTCAATTAGCTATCATGGCAGGCTATGAAGTGCATGTGTGTGATATGAGAAAACAATTTGAGTCGAGTTGGACCTATACCGCTGAAAAGGGCGGAGTCGATGTCACTTGGATTTCTCCTGATATTTTAGTGGATAAACTTGCTGACCGAAGAACGGCCGTTTTAGCGTTAGCCCATGATCCTCGAATTGATGATTTGGGGCTGATGAGTGCCTTTGAATCCAAGGCTTTTTATCTTGGTGCCATGGGGTCAAAAAGAACCAGTATTGCTCGAGAAGAAAGGCTGAAACGTGTGTGTGATTTGTCTTCCTCAGACTTAACGCGGTTACATGCGCCCATTGGATTAAATATTGGTAGTAAAACCCCGGTAGAAATTGCTATTGCCATCATGGCTGATGTGATCCGAGTTAAAAATCATATTTCCCTTGATGCGCTTTAGCTGCCGATATTCAGTTTATGGAGTTAGCGATAAAGTGAATAGAATAACATCAATAAGATTGATGTTATTAGCGAATAAAATTTAAGAGGCGTTTTTGCTTAAGTCTAAATCGAGATCACCATCGGGTACGCAACAGCAAGGTAAGCATTCACCTTTGTCAAGGTGCGCCAAAGGCTCGGTTATATAATAGACTTTGCCATTGATAACCTTGGTTTTACAGGCACCGCAAAATCCACTACGACATTCTGAAAATATCCTGATGTTTTTTTGCTCTAAGGCTTCTAGCAAGCTATTTGACTCTTGATGAGTATATAGCAAGCTAGGTTCACCTTGAAGGCTGACGATTGCAGCCTTCTGATAACGATGCTTATAGGTCAAAGTCGAGGAACTCAGAGCCATCCACCGACGCATCGATTTGCCCGACAAGGTATGATGATACTTCAACTTCTTGAGGGGCGACTTGTACTGAATCGCTTTCTAACCAAGTTTTCATCCAAGGCAGTGGATTTGAGCGCTCTTCATAAGCCGGAGTGAGATTAATGGCTTTCATACGTTCATTGGTAATGTATTCAACATATTGACACAGTATTTGTTCATTAAGGCCAATCATAGAGCCATCTTTAAATAAGTACTCCGCCCAATCTTTTTCTTGTTCAGCGGCTTTAACAAAAATATCATAAGCTTGCTGTTCACATTCACTGGCAATTTCGCCCATTTCAGGATCATCTTTCCCTGCTGCCATCAACTTTAAAATGTGCTGAGTACTATTAAGGTGCAATGCTTCATCACGGGCGATTAATCGAATAATTTTGGCATTACCTTCCATTACATTTCTTTCGGCAAAGGCAAAAGAGCAGGCAAAACTCACATAAAAGCGAATGGCTTCAAGTACATTAACTGAGACCATACATAAATACAGGGCTTTTTTGATTGCTCTTTGATTAACAATACGTGTCTCGCCTTGGATTGTATGTGTACCTTCACCCAGTAGGTTGTAGGCTTGGGTGAGGGCGATAAGATCATCATAGTAATGGGCAATATCAGATGCGCGCTTTAAAATTTCCTCATTGACGACAATGTCATCAAAGACACTTGATGGCTCATTAACAATATTACGTATGATGTGAGTATAAGAGCGTGAATGGATCGTTTCTGAAAATGACCAAGTTTCAATCCAAGTTTCAAGCTCTGGTAGTGACACTAAAGGTAAAAAAGCCACATTGGGTGAGCGACCTTGAATAGAGTCTAGTAGCGTTTGGTATTTTAAGTTGGAAATAAAAATGTGTTTTTCATGCTCTGGCAATGCGGCATAGTCAATTTTGTCTTTACTGACATCGACTTCTTCTGGGCGCCAGAAAAAAGATAATTGTTTTTCTATAAGTTTTTCAAAGACTTCATATTTTTGTTGGTCGTAACGTGCAACGTTGACCGATTGCCCCATAAACATAGGTTCACGACTAGCATCGTTAGGAGTTTGACAAAAAGTTGAATAGGCCATGATTTTCGATTTCCAAAAGATAGGGGCGTTATGCCCCTATTATATAGTTAACTGAGTAATGCAGCGATAAATTGATTATATCTTACATGCGCCGCCAGCACAGCCATCATCTTCCTCTTCAACACTGACGATATCATCATGTTGATCAGAGGCACCATCACGGGTGTTATGGTAGTACAAGGTTTTAAGGCCCAACTTGTAAGCCGACAATAAATCTTTTAACAGCACTTGCATAGGGACTTTATTATCGTCAAATCGTAATGGATCATAATTAGTATTGGCAGAAATGGCTTGATCCACAAATTTTTGCATTAAACCGACTAGTTGTAAGTAACCTTGGTTATTTGGCATTTGCCATAGCAATTCATACTTGTCTTTCAGGATATCGAGATCAGGAACGACTTGTTTTAATTGGCCATCTTTACTAGCTTTAACGCTGATAAGTCCTCGTGGTGGTTCAATACCATTAGTGGCATTAGAGATTTGAGAAGAGGTCTCAGAAGGCATTAATGCTGATAACGTGGAATTACGCAGTCCATGTGCTTTGATGTCTTGACGCAGTGATTCCCAATCAAGGTGTAGCGGCTCATCACAGATGTTGTCAAGATCACGTTTGTAGGTATCAATGGGTAAAATACCTTGTGAGTAGGTGGTTTCATGGAACAAAGGACATGCACCTTGTTCTTTTGCCACTGTCATAGAGGCTTTTAATAAATAGTATTGAATGGCTTCAAAGGTTCTGTGAGTCAACCCGTTGGCTGAACCATCGGAATATTTCACGCCATTTTTCGCTAAATAATTAGCAAAGTTGATGACGCCTATTCCTAAGGTGCGGCGATTCATTGAGGCTGAACGGGCAGCTTCAATGGGATAATCTTGATAATCGAGCAAGTTATCTAGAGCACGTACGGCTAGCTCGGCTAAAGGTTCAATTTCATCAAGGGAATCAATGGCCCCTAAGTTAATCGCTGAGAGGGTACATAGCGCAATTTCACCTTCAGGATCGTTGATGTTATTCAGTGGCTTAGTGGGTAAGGCAATCTCAAGACATAAATTAGATTGTCTGATTGGCGCCACTTGTGCATCAAATGGACTATGAGTATTACAGTGATCAACGTTTTGAATATAAATACGGCCTGTTGAAGCACGCTCTTGCATCATTAAAGAAAAGAGTTCAATGGCGTTGACTTGTGTTTTTCGAATACTATTATCTTGTTCATATTGCAGATATAAACGTTCGAACTCATCTTGGTTTTCAAAAAAAGCATCATAAAGACCTAGAACATCAGATGGGCTAAATAAACTGATCACGCCACCTTTAATCATGCGCTGATACATGAGTTTGTTAATTTGTACACCGTAGTCTAAATGACGGATGCGGTTATCTTCTACACCTCGGTTATTTTTAAGTACCAGTAGAGATTCGACTTCCAAATGCCAAATTGGGTAGAAAAGCGTGGCTGCGCCACCACGTACACCGCCTTGAGAGCAAGATTTAACAGCGGTTTGGAAATGCTTGTAAAAAGGAATACAACCGGTATGAAAAGCTTCTCCTCCTCGAATAGGGCTGCCTAATGCTCGAATACGACCGGCATTAATACCTATTCCCGCACGCTGACTGACGTATTTTACGATAGAAGAAGAGGTGGCATTGATAGAGTCTAAGCTATCATCACATTCAATGAGCACACAAGAGCTAAATTGACGCGTAGGGGTGCGCACACCCGCCATGATAGGGGTAGGCAATGAAATTTTAAATTTAGATGTCGCATCGTAGAAATCTTTGATGTAATTGAGGCGAGTCTCTTTTGGATACTTAGCAAATAAACTTGCGGCGACTAAAATATATAAAAATTGTGCGCTTTCATAAACTTCATTCGTCACGCGGTTTTGGACTAAGTATTTACCTTCCAGTTGTTTCACGGCGGCATAAGAAAAATCCATGTCACGCCAATGATCGATAAAGCTATCGAGTAAAGTCAACTCCTCACTGGAGTAGTCTTCGAGTAAATGCGCATCATATTTGCCGATATCGACAAGTTTCTTAATATGGGTTTCAAGTGTGGGCGGCTCAAATTGACCAAAGGCTTTTTTACGTAAATGAAAAATAGCAAGTCGAGCAGCTAAGAATTGATAATCGGGAGATTCGGGCGAAATCAAATCTGCGGCGGCTTTAATGATGGTTTCATGAATTGCTTCTGTGGGAATCCCATCAAAAAATTGTAAATGTGATCTCAGCTCTACTTCAGAAACAGAGACATTGTTGAGTCCTTTCGCTGCCCAAGTGATCACACGGTGGATTTTGTCGAGATCGATCGTCTCACGTTCACCGCTACGCTTGGTGACTGTCAAATTGCTATTCATTAATAGTGGGGCCTTGGTTCTTTATATTCATGTTAGCGATCCCGTTAAGATCGCAATAGGTGTTCATATCAAAATCAAATAATGACTGATAAAATTGGGATTAATTTCTTTACTTGACACTAGGGGCCTTATCGTGCCTGCAAATGTTACCTACACACAATATATGGTGTTTTGTGATTTATTGAATACAAGATAGTGCGGTTTGGGCTATTTTGCAAGTGAGAATTTTGGGCACAAGTTGTGGATATCTTGAGGATAATAGCCTCAGTTAGTAATGGCTAACCCTTTGAGGCTTGTTTTTATATAAGTAAAATTTTAACGACTGAAAATTGAACGCTTCGCATCAAATGTAAAGATCAGAACGTGACTGGCGGATCCTTATTCAAGGACAGTTTTCATTGGCCATGTGGCTGTGTGTTAAAGTTGTTCATTTAACCATTTCTCAAATGATTTTCCAGCTTCAAAATAGTACTGAGCAGGCCAGTCATTGGGGGTATCAGTCTGGCTGATATAACCCCAAAGTGCGACGGCACCGATCATATTGGCATTTTCAGCAGCAATAAGATCACGCTCTGCATCTCCGATATATAAAATACTGTGGGGTGCGCAGCCCATCTGCTGAGCTGCAAGCCACATAGGTGCAGTGTGAGGTTTAGACTTAAGCGTGCTATCACCACTGATAATAGTACGCATACGTTGAGTTAACTTTAATGCATCCAGCAATGGTCTTGCAAATCGCGCGGCTTTATTGGTGACAATGCCATAAGGAATATTCTTATGGTCTAATAATGAAAGCACGGCATCGAGCCCATCAAATATTTTCGTATTATCACCATTAATAGAGTGGTAATGGTGTAATAACCTTTGTTGTATTTTTGTTTTTTTGTCACAAGATAAGCTAGGTAGCACCGCGTTGACTAAGGCAAAACTGCCATGAGAAGCGAAAGGCCGCATTCTTTCTAAACTGTATTGTGGGTAACCAAACTCCTTTAGGCTGAGGTTAAGTGCGGCGACTAAATCGGGAGCGGTGTCGGCGAGGGTACCATCAAGATCAAATAAAACGCCTTTAATGAAGGGTGAGTGAGAGGGTGCTGAATGGATTTCTAATATAGAAGAGGTTGCTGTATTAGTCATTTTTGACTGTCGCTATCATGTAATTGACATCAAGTTTTTGGGTATATTTAAATAGACCGGTTAGAGGGTTATACGTGATACCCGTTGCATCAGTGCATTGAAGCTGTGCCTGTTCTGCCAGTGCAATTAATTCCGATGGTTTAATAAATTTTTTGTGATCATGAGTACCGATAGGCAGCATTTTTAATAGGTACTCTGCACCTATAATGGTTTGGAGATAGGCCATCATATTACGGTTAATGGTGGAAAAGAACACATAACCACCGGGTTTGACCATATCGGAGCATGCTTGAATGACTGAGCTGGGATCAGGTACATGTTCTAACATTTCCATACACGTTACCACATCATAGCTTTCCTGATGATTGTCTCTATGGGCTTCAGCTGTGCTTTTAATATAGTTGATATTAACTTTTGCTGCTAATGCATGCAGGCGGGCGATCTCTAAAGGTTCTTCTCCCATATCGAGCCCATCAACTTTTGCCCCCAATTTAGCCATACTTTCGGATAAAATGCCGCCTCCGCAACCGACATCGAGTACCCGCATACCAAAAATCCCTCCTGCGGTTTGATCAATATAGTTGAGTCTAAGGGGGTTGAGTTTATGGAGTGGTTTGAACTCTCCTTGTGGATCCCACCAAGATGATGCCATTTTCTCAAATTTTGCAATTTCTTCAGGATCGACATTTGTGTTGTGTTGCACGTTTATACCTTTAATTACCAATGTTTTCGATTAGTTTATCGTTATTAGTGATGATTAACAAAGGTAATATACCCGTGACTGAGGGATCCCCACTTTTCTGGCTCATAAACAATGAATACTGATTGTGAAGTGAGCCAAGTT
>NZ_CANLZC010000145.1 GCF_947495455.1 uncultured Shewanella sp.
AGTTCCCAAATAAAATCAACTTCCTGGGAATCACCTGTGAGTAAAAAAACTGGGGATTCATCAGTCACGGGTATAAACCCCACTAATGTGTCAATCACACATTAGTGATTACAATCTGGGCCATGCTCATGGTCGTCATCCATAAACTCATCATCACCTTCTTGATGCTGCATCACGCCCCAGCCATCACTCATACCGCCAAACTCACCCGCAAAGTCATTGAGGCTAGATTCTTGCGACACCAGCGCATCATATTCAGGCACCATGTTTAAGCAGACAATGAGTTCCCATTTACCCGACTCATCGTTTAACAAGAGCTCAGCTTCACCTTCTAAATCTTTCGTTTGAATATCTTCAAGTGCTGACTCTGCATCTCTTTGATCATCAAAAACTAAAAAGAAATCGATATCAAGCGCTTTCGATAAATCGATACCCGCATCCGCCATAGCCGCTAACATTTTACCATTGTCATCATCTGGGTACTGCATATTTCACTCCACTTACATCTTCATCGACATTATTATGTCAGAGTATGTCTATGTCCTATGTCAGAGTATGTCAAAACTCTTTCAAAACTCTTTCAAGAATAGGATACTCAATCCTTGTTATTGAGCGGCAACAACAGTGACCGACTCACCATTAAACGTCACTGTCTCGCCCGCAATCACTTTTTTACGTTTGCGGGTATCCACCTCACCATTGACCATGACTAGGCCTTCGGCAATGACGTGTTTTGCCTCACCACCTGCACTGATCCAACCTTGCACTTTTAACACTTTATATAACTCTATGTACTCTTCACCCGCTAACAAGGTTAGCTCTGCTACTTCATTACTCACGTCAATTCACCTTTATTTAAATATATCGCGGCGCATTATAACACTCATTTAAACAAACCCTATGCCCGCCTTAACGCTTTTTTCCAGTAACCCAGAGGTCATTTTCACTGCATGTCTTAAGCCTCTCAGTGGTCAAAAGCAGGACTAACGTGAAATGATCAAACTATCTTGTAACTGAATGAGGGGTTTTTGTTGAGACCATAAATGATCGAAAACATATTCCGTAATGTCTTTTCGCTCTTCAAGGGAATATTGATGTACATGAGGATAAAGTAAAATCATCCAAACAACGGCCATATATTCAGCAAAGTCATGGGTATAAAACTTCACTTCTCTTGTATCTAAATGCAGATCCATTTCTGAAAATTGCTCATTTTTTTGCAACTCATGGTAAAGCGTCCTTACATTCTGAGGACAATACTCACCGTAAAATTGTCTCATAAAATGCCGATATAGTGCCTCGGTTGTATCCTCTCTTTCATCATTAACAGCCATCAATAAAATATGAATTTTACCATGGTTGGCCAAGAGTTCATTGAGTAAATGCCCCAGCAGGATAGACCAAGTCGCTTCATTACAATAATATAAACAATGGTGTAATGTGATTAAGTCGAACTTTACATGGCCCAATTGAGATTGAAGACACTGCTGCGTACTCTGAGCACTACTGAATACATTGACAAAATCACCTTGTACGGTTTGAACATTTTTAATGAACTGCCGCGTAATTTTGTTATTAACAGTATCAAGCGCTTTATTATCGATATCGAATAAATAAAGCCCCCCTCTAAATGCTGCCTCTAATAATCTAAATTGCGGCTCATCTGCAGAGCCGATAGCTAAAGCTCTCATGGCCTTTTCTGAGCCGATTTTTTGTGCCAGCTGACAAATCATACCGATAAGAATATGTGCAACATCCGCTTTCTCATCACTATATTTAGCCCAAATTTTACTGCTTTGAAAAATGGCAGAATCGGCAGCATCTAATCCTAATTGAATATTTTTAGCTCGACTATTCATATCATCTCTCAATCAATCAATAAATGATGATATAACTATAGCGCCAATGGTTGATATTATTTTTTATAAGAATAAGACTGAGAGTAGTCAAAAAAAATGAGTAACAGCATAACGCTATTACTCATTTCTACTTATTTTAACACCAAGTTTAGGGTATTAAAAAATGGAGATTAACCGCGACTCGTCACTTCAAGTAAGTGATAACCAAACTGTGTCTTAACCGGACCTTGAACTTCATTCAATGGCGCACTGAATACAACCTCATCAAACTCTTTAACCATCATGCCAGGGCCAAAGGATCCTAAATCACCACCTTGAGATGATGATGGGCATGAAGAGTTTGCCTTAGCAACGTCACCGAAATCAGCACCATTTAAGATTTCTTGCTTTAACTCTGCACATTTTTCTTCCGTGCTCACTAAAAGGTGTCTTGCTGTGGCTTGTACCATAATGTTACTCCAAAAATAAAAGTAAGCCGATGATGATAACAATACATCGGCATTAATTAACGCTGTCAGTATAAAACAAAAAACGATTTTAAAAAGCCCTATCGCTAATTTGTTTTAAAATACTCACTCAATTAGTGGCTGGCTTGATGCTGCTTGAGCTGATCCTTCGTCCAATTGTGAATTTTTAATGTCAGTACTTCCATGGGTAAGGCACCAGATGTGATGACTTGATCATGAAATGCCCGTAAATCAAAATGCTCCCCTAATTGAGCTTCGGCCTCTTCTCTTAATGCCAATATTTTCAACTGGCCCACTTTGTAAGAGAGTGCCTGACCAGGGATCGCCATATAACGCTCCACTTCAGCAATAATATCCGACTCCGCCATAGGAGAGTTATCTTTCATGTATTGGATCGCTTGCTCTCGACTCCAACCTTTTGCATGCAACCCAGTATCCACCACTAAGCGCATGGCTCTGAGCATTTCATCAGACAATTTACCAAAATACTGATAAGGATCGTTAAACAGTCCCATTTCTATGCCCAAATACTCAGCATATAAGGCCCAACCTTCTTCAAAGGCATTATAACCACCAAAGCGCTGAAATTCTGGCACGCCAGTGAGCTCTTGTTTAATGGCAATTTGAAAATGGTGCCCCGGCGCCGCTTCATGTAATGATAACGTCGTCGTGCCCCATTTAGGCTGCGCCTTAAGATTATAGGTATTGATGTAAAATACGCCTGGACGAGAACCATCAACCGCAGGGGCTTCATAAGAGGCACCCGCGGCGGATTGCTCTCTGAAACTTTCAACAGGCTTGACCACATAATCGGCTTTAGGCATTACATTAAAATAGCTTGGCAACTTAGCATTAATTTTATCTTTCAATTGCATATAAGCCTCAATAAGGGCGGCTTTGTCTTCAAAGAAGTATTCTGGTTCGGATGAAAGTGAGGTAAAAAATGCGGCAAGATCCCCCTTAAAGCCCACTTGTTCACGAACATTGTCCATTTCAGCACGAATGCGTGCCACTTCCTTCAGCCCCATATCATGGATCTTATCAACAGGAATGGTCGTGGTGGTATGCTCATTGGCTAATTGTTGATACCAAAGCTTACCATTAGGCAAGCCCCACCAACCATCGCTGCCCCTTGCAGCCGGCAAGTAACGAGTTTCTAAGTAGGTCTTAAAATCTGACAGCGCAGGAACCAGTTGTTCAAGAATAAGCGCCCGGTATTGTGTGGTTAACTGCTGTTTTTCATCCTGTGTAAAATCAGTGGGAAAATGCGTAATGGGCTGATAAAAAACACTTTTGGTTACATCTTCCACTAATTGGGCTTGTAATTGTGGGATCATGCGCTCAACTAATACACGGGGCAATACCACTTGGCTTTCAATCCCTTCATTCATGCGAGTTTTCGCATCATCAAGCCACAAAATAAAATCTTTAATTCGAGCCTGCCAATTCTCATAATCTTGCACTGTATTAAAAGGCTGAGCGCTATCGCCACTGCCTAATTGCACCATAGTGATAATATCACTGGAGAATTGATCAACTGGCATAAAATAGTGAGGAAAGGCTTCTTCAGCGAGCGCCATGTTTCTGTCATACATAAATACATCATAACTGAGCTGCAATTGCGCTGGCAGCGCTTGGCGATCGATTTTTTTGAGTTTAGCTAAATACTGAGTATTGAGTTCGTGACGTTGCTTTAAATAATCTTCCGTCAGTTCATTGGTAAATTTATCATCATAATCATGGATCCCAACAAACGTCGCCTCCAATGGATTGAGCTTTAAATAATCCTTAAAATAGTCATCCACTAACTGCAAATATACTTGCTCTTGGCTTTCAATGAGAGCCGCTTTTGTATCGGCTTTAACGGCCGTTTCTTGCTGAACGCTTGGTGAGCAAGCACTCACTCCTAATGTTAATCCAATGCAAATGGCTAAAACTGCTTTTTTCATTTTTATTTTTACCTTTTCAATAGACAGTCATTTTTTTCCTATACTAAATAAAAGACCGTCAAATGGAGCTTGAGCATGATGTATGCTGTTAATCAATCCGATATACGCGATCCTGACACTGGAATATACAACTACACTTACTTTCTAGAGTCCTTTCAGCATGAATGGAAACGTCATATTAGAACCAATGAGAGCTTGATGTTATTGTATCTATGTCCAAACATTCATGAAACAGTAACACAACCTTATTTATTAAAGTCATTAATTTCTCATGTTCAATCCAACCTCAGAAGCAGTGATTTATTTGGCAGGCTCGATCCCCAACACTTCGCCATTGGCATTTTCTCTATCACCCCTGCGGTCAGCCAAGTGATCATTAACCGAATCGAGAAAACCATCTTGGATTTTAATCATCAATACAGCCAACAACATGCGACCCAAGTGGATTTCACCTTAGCCGCCTGTACTTGTAAACCAAACAATACCTTACATGTAGAATTGTTGTTTGAGAAATTAGAGCAAGTGAGTAACGAAATAAATTGCTCACCGAACAAAGTCACAGTGATCACTCATCTATAGTCATACCCGCAATAAAAAAAGCCCCTATTTGGGGCTTTTAAAAACATAATACAAGCATTACAAACTTACATTATGGATGCGTGCTTTTTCTTCAATATACGCCAAATAACTGGTTGCACTGCGTTTGGTCTTTTTATCTTTAACTGCGAGTTTCGCGCGTTGATAAGCTTGCTTGTACTCTTTTAAGCTTAAATAAGCCAAAGCGAGCTCAAACTGTGCTTCACCAGGATGCTTAATGCCAGCAGATAATGACTTTTTCAAAGCACTGACAGCCGACTTATAGTTCCCTTCAAGGGCCAAAATGCGACCTTGCTTTAAATAAAGCTCGCCATTATTGTCAATAGCCGCAGCTTTGCCATAATAACTGGCCGCCTCTTTTAGCTCTTTCGCGTTATGATAAAAACCGGCCAATATACCCAAGTTTTTCTCATTCGTCTCAATCAAACCTGACTTAACGGCTTTTTCATACACTTTTGCTGCGCGATAAGGTGAGCCTTTTTGTGCAAGCAATTGCGATAATCGAGTCACATTGGCGCCAGTTTCTAAAAAGCCATTTTTATAGGCTAGATCATAAGTGGCTAGCGACTTAGTGTAATCTTCAGTCATCAAGTAAAACTGGGCTAATTGCACCCAAAGTCGCTTATCGTCTTGAAATAAAGGCACCATGACTTCAAGCACTTTAACGGCATTTTTATACTGCTTCTTGTTAAAGTAGGCTGTCAGTTTCATCTGATATAAACCTTTGTCCGGTTTATCACTGATGGCAATACCTTTGTCGACCACTTCCAGTACTTTATCCCAGTTTTTCTCTTCAGAATAAGCAATACCAATACGACGATAGACTTGTGCTTCTTCCTTACAAGTAAAACTCATCCAATCATAATAATAAGGGATGGCTTGTTTAAACTGTTTCTCTTGCAGTAACAAGTCTGCATATAAACGCAGCGTCCCCGCATGATCAGCGCCCCCTAATACATTGGCATCAACAGCTTCTTTCAAATACTTAAGGGCTTTCTTCATTTGCCCTTTTTCGGCATAGAAGTTACCTAGCATTCTAGCCACATAGGCTTTGTCAAAGGTTTTCTTAGGATTCGCTTCAAGCAGAATGCTCAATGCTTCATCTAAGTTCCCTTCTGAATAAGCTGCAAAAGACTTTTGCACTTTTTTAGCCACACTTTGACCAACAGCTTTAGACTGGCGCTTTTCAATAGGACACTTTTCGGCGGCATACGCGCTTTCAACAAACGCAGTACCACTGGCTAAAGAAAGAAGAAGTGCGGCAGCGATTGAATTCATCTTAACCATCACTATTACCTCCCTTTATCCAATTTAAAGTCAAGCTGTACTGTTAGGCCCGGTTGTTTTATGGCTTTACCATCAACAATTTTAGGCTTGTACTTCCACTTACGTAAGGCTTTACGTGCTTCTTTATCAAACACACGTTTAGGCTCAGCTTTGATCACTTTAACGTCTTCAACACCACCGATTTCATTAATAGTGAAGCTCAGCTGTACCCAACCTTCTTTGCCATCACGTGCTGCGGCAATGGGGTATTGAGGCTCAATACGAACAATCGGTGTTGCATCACCATCACGGGTCATCATGCTGCCCATTTTAAAGCCCGTATCCGCCGTTCCAGCATTCACTCCGCCCATGGTAAATGACATATTGGTATCTATGTCAGATGAGCTATCAGGTGGCGTGATATCCGGTTTTGGTGGCTGCTCTGGTGGCGTTGGTGGCTTAGGTTTTACCCTTGGCTTTTTCGTCGCTGTGGCATCTTGTTTGCTCATGGTAATTTCGATCACTGGCGAGTCTGTTGAAGTAGCGTGGCGGGTTGGGCCGCCACCTACTAAAAAGGCCATAAAAACGAATAGAGCAAAAGTCACAGCACCACCAACTAGCAATGATACTATTACTCTTAGCATATTAGTCTTTCCCCGCTGAAACCGAAATTTTATCGATACCGGCTTTCTTCACATTATCCAACACTTTAATAACTAAGCCATGTTGTGCTTCTTTGTCAGCTTGAATAAGGACAGCCGCTTCTGGTGCTTCAGCAAGCATTCTTTCTACGTTTGCTGTGACACGCTCAATATCAACTTGACGGTTTTCCATCATAATCACGCCTGTTTTACTGACGCCAATGAAAATGTTAGCCGACGGTTTTTTAGTCGCTTGAGACGCTTCAGGCTTGTTATAATCTAGGCCTGATGGTTTGACAAACGATGTTGTTACAATAAAGAAGATCAACATGATAAACACGATGTCTAACATCGGTGTCATATCAATTTGCGCTTCCTCTTCCACGCTGGAGTGCTTTCTACGTGCCATGTTCAATCTCTCTCTAGTGGTGCGGCATGCTGTCTTTTAGCTTTTCAATACTGATTTTCATTTGTGCATCAAGACGAGTACTGAAAAATACTCCTGATAACGCTGCAACCATTCCTGCCATTGTTGGCATGGTTGCCATTGAAATACCAGCTGCCATCATACGCGCATTACTCGTGCCATGAACTGCCATAATTTCAAAGACTGAAATCATACCGGTTACAGTTCCCAGTAAACCTACCATAGGACAAATAGCCACTAAGGTTTTAATGATCAGCATACGAGCCGTTAAATCTTGCTTTGCTTGGGATATCCAAGCTTCACGGATCCGGTGTGCATACCAAGAGGTGGAATCCTCTCTTTCATCCCATGTGTGAATAATCGCTTGATGTTGTTTTGGCGATACCCATTTTAAATACCAGTACCGCTCAAGCATTAATACCCACATGACAAATAGCACTGCCGCTACAATCCAGAGGACGTCGCCTCCGGAGGCCATGAAGCCCCTGACGGAATCCCATAAGTCCATCAGGTATAGCATCATTAGTCGTTCCTCTTCTCAGCGTGCGCAGCAATAATACCGGCACTTTGCTCTTCAAGTACTTGAACAATTGTCTTGCTACGGGCAACAACAATCGCATGAAGCAGCATTAAGGGTAGTGCAGCAACCAGACCTTGTACTGTGGTCATCAATGCCATAGAAATACCACCTGCCATCAGTTTTGGATCACCCGTACCGAATAATTGAATGCTTTGGAAAGTGGCAATCATACCCGTTACTGTTCCTAACAGACCCATCATAGGGGCAATGGCCGCCAACACTTTAATGATTGAGATACGAGACTCAAGTGCAGGGGTTTCTTTTAAAATCGCCTCATCAAGCTTAAGTTCTAAGGTTTCAACATCAACATCTTTGTTGTTATCATAGACTTTAAGGACGCGGCCTAAGGCGTTGTTACCTGGATTATCTAGGTTCTTACGCTGTGCTTTTACTTTCGCGCCAACAAGACTTAGCGTCACTAAACGCTCAAGGGCAATTAAAGCACCTAGAATAAGCAAAGCAATAATGATATAACCAATAGTACCACCGGCTTCGATACGCTCTTCAAGGGTTGCCTTTTGCGTGAAGATATTCAGCAGAACACCACGAACAGGGTCAATATAGAGTTTTGCGTAACCTGTTTTAGTCTCTTCAAACTTCTTAATAGGTGAAACTTGATAACCATCAGGTTGTTGAGACAACTCTTGGATAAGATTTAGCTCAGGGTTATAAACCACATACTCATTATTGGCTAATAAGTTGAAGGTACCCACACGCGTAATTTTTGTGTTTTCAACACTGCCGTTAATGTCGGTCACTGTGCCATCAAAAGTCACAACTTTACCCGACTCAACCATTTCAAATAACTGTGCTTCCCAGAACTTATGTAACTCTTCAATTTTAGGTAGCTGCTTACGTGCGGCTAACTCTTCAATGAAAGTGTTACGACCTGGATACTGTGCACTAATATTTGACGCAGCGAGTTTACCTGCAAAATCACCGGCATCCCCTTTGACCACACCAAACATTTCACCCAAGTCACCTTGAGCCGCTTTTAGATCTTCTTCTAACTGAGCAATTTTACGCTCATTATCTAAAAACGCTTGGTTGAGATCTTTACCCCGTTGCTTTTCTGCGGCTAACGCACGTTTTTCACGCTTTAGTAACGCCGCTTTATCACCACGCTCATTTCTAAATTCTTGCTCGCGTTTTTTATTTTCTTTCGCTTCTATCGCGCGATCAGATTGTACTTGCTTTAATAATTGGTCAATGTTCTTAGGTGCATCCGCGGCACTGACCATGCCTGATACTAGCGACAGAGTAGAAGCAAGGATTGCTGTTTTTATTAACTTCTTCATTATTGTGCAGCCTCCGCAGCTGGAATGGGTAACGCAAAGAGATCAGGGGCACCTTGTTTACGTGCAATACGAATACCTTTTGTGATATCACGTAAGTAGCTATCGTCTAGCTTTTCCCAGCCCTTGGTTTCTGCGTTATACATCCATGCTGATTTTTGATCTAAGCTTTGTGCGTATAATGCAACACGGCCTAAACGGAAAAAATCAACCAGAATTTCTTTGCCATCTAGGTTTAATTTACCGGTATCCACCGCCACAAAGTTACCGTAATCACGCTCAATACTGTAAGCATCAAGAATAAGACGGTATTTCTCTGCTAATGTCACTTCGGCGCTATTTAATAAACTTTTTAAATTATCCACACGTGCTTTGCGTGTTTCAGTATTAAACGGCAAATCTAATTGAACAAACTGATCAAGTGCATCCACCATTTTAAACATCAAAGGCACAACACCTTGACGCAATGTATCGATACCATTGATATCATCTTGAATCGATTTCATTGTCGCTTCTTGATCAGCGACTAACCCTGCTAAGTAATCGTTATATGCTTTAGTAGACTCGCGCTCATCGGCAACTGAACCGTATTCAAAAACCATATCTTGAGCTTGATCAAAATATTTGTCGACTTTCTTTTGAGACGCCGCTGACTCTTGATGAATTTTGCTATCAGCATTTTGGACATTTGAAAGAGGGTCGGCCATCACGAGTGGGCTACCGGCTAAGGCTAATGCGCCTATAAGCGCCTTAGCGATTGTTGTTTTATTGCTTACCTTGGACATAGTTCCCAACCAATTTAAAGTGATGAAAAAAATCTTTAACTTAACGATAACAGGCATTCTTATTGTATTTGACTCCTGTATCTAAGCCTGTATTTCTATTGTGATTGTTAATTATTATCTTCTTAATTCCTATGGATGATAGGATGCAGACTGTCACGCATCATTCCACAAACTGTTAACCTGTGTCAACATTTGAGGCAGGAGAAAACTAGTAAAAAGCCAAGTTAGAGCATAGAAATCGTGCACAAGGGGTTAATTTGAACAAATATGAAATAAAATGACATTTATTTAGCCATTCACGCTTTGATACAAGGCATTTCTGTTAACATAAAAAACACATTGATCGACGACTGACCACACAAGAATATAGGCACTCAATCATTCATTTAAAACTAAGCACATTGAAGAATTGAAAAGAAATATCATTAAAAAATAGCGAGAGTTCATAGACTAATATTGAAAGAGTCGGTTTGTTAACAGTAAAAACGTTAATAATTTGAGATTAAAAAGTAACATTCAATCAAGATGAAAAAGCTAAGACCAAATATGCACTCAAGATGCTAAAACGCCCCCTTTAACTGCGTAATTAATCACCTAAGAATAAAGGTGAAGCAAAGGGGTAAAACGATAAAGTTAGGTCAAAATCACTGTTTTTTCTGTTTTCAACAACACTTTGTTTATGACAAAATGATATATAGAAGTTGAATAAAAAATGAATAAACCTCCATACAGCTGCATTAATCATCGCCATCTCACCTACTAATACCAATTCCATTATATAGATGATCAATTCAGAGCTTCTCAGGCTTTTCAATTCAAGGCGCATTTATGCTG
>NZ_CANLZC010000146.1 GCF_947495455.1 uncultured Shewanella sp.
TGCGGGTTTCAACATACTTTATGCTACGTTAGCTGCTTTCGATATAGAATAACTATTAGCTTCAATCATCTGCCTTGTCTACAGCATGTTGAATTCCCGCTGAAAGATCACTTATATAATGGAATTGGTATAAAAGAGTAGTGCCAGAAGATGAATGAATATAAAAAACCCAACGTTATTAGCGTTGGGTTTTTTTGAATCATTTATATGATAAGGTTTACGTTAGCATATTACTCGTCTAGGAAGGACTTTAAGATCTCTGAACGAGAAGGATGACGCAGTTTACGTAAGGCTTTTGCTTCAATTTGACGAATACGCTCACGCGTTACATCAAACTGCTTACCTACTTCTTCTAACGTATGATCGGTATTCATATCAATACCAAAACGCATACGCAATACTTTAGCTTCACGCGCCGTTAAACCCGCTAATACTTCATGAGTGGCATTCTTCAAGCTCTCGCCAGTGGCTGAGTCTAATGGCAATTCAAGGGTAGTATCTTCAATAAAATCGCCTAAATGTGAATCTTCATCATCACCAATGGGCGTTTCCATTGAAATCGGCTCTTTGGCAATTTTAAGCACTTTACGGATCTTGTCTTCCGGCATTAACATGCGTTCAGCCAATTCTTCCGGTGAAGGCTCGCGGCCCATTTCTTGAAGCATTTGACGCGAAATACGGTTAAGCTTGTTAATCGTTTCAATCATATGAACAGGGATACGAATAGTACGAGCCTGATCGGCAATTGAACGCGTGATCGCCTGACGGATCCACCAAGTGGCATAGGTTGAGAACTTATAACCACGGCGATATTCAAACTTATCTACCGCTTTCATTAAACCAATGTTACCTTCTTGAATGAGATCCAAGAATTGTAAACCACGGTTGGTGTATTTTTTCGCAATGGAGATCACCAAACGTAAGTTGGCTTCAACCATTTCTTTCTTTGCACGGCGTGCTTTTGCTTCACCAATTGACATACGGCGATTGATATCTTTAATCGCACCAATGGCAAGGCCCGTTTCATTTTCAATGGCATCCAGTTTAGCACGACAGCGTTGCACATCGTACTCAACCATTTTCAGACCTTCAGCATAAGGTTTACCTGATGCAAGCTCGACATTGAACCATTCAATGCTGCTTTCATTACTGGTATAGCTTTTAACGAAGTTCTTCTTGGGCATTTTGGCTTGTTCAACGCAGAGCTTCATGATGAGTCGCTCTTGAATACGCACTTTGTCCATCATTTCGCGCATATTTTTCACTAAGCCATCAAATTGCTTAGGCATTAAACGGAATTCTTTGAAGATTTCACCAATTTCAAAGAGTGCTAAGGTTGACTCTGCATGGCCACGGCCTTTAAGTGCGATAACTTTTAACGCACTTTCGTGAGCTTCTCTTAATTGAGCGAAGCGCTCTTCAGCTTCTTCAGGATCGGGTCCTTTTGGACCATCTTCATCATCGCCTTCTTCGCCTTCAACGTCTTCATCGGCGAGATCTTCATCAGAAAGTTCAGAACCAATATGTGTTGCCGTTGGTGCCACATCTTCAGCGTTAGGATCAACAAAACCTGAAATGATATCGGATAAACGGAGCTCTTCCGCTTTATAGCGATCATATTGGTCAAGAATAATACTAATTGCTTGAGGATATTCAGCGACGGATGCTTGTACTGTGTTGATCCCTTCTTCAATACGCTTGGCGATAACAATTTCGCCTTCACGAGTAAGCAGTTCAACGGTACCCATTTCACGCATATACATGCGGACGGGATCAGTGGTGCGGCCTAATTCGGCTTCTACGGTGGCCAGCGCCGCCGCGGCTTCTTCAGCTGCATCATCATCAGTACTGTCTTCAGACATCATAATGTCATCGGCATCGGGCGCCTGTTCGTAGACCCGAATTCCCATGTCATTAATCATCTGGACAATATCTTCAATCTGGTCGGCGTCGACCATATCAGCAGGTAAGTGGTCGTTCACTTCTGCATAGGTTAAATAACCTTGCTCTTTACCTTTGGCAAGCAACAATTTAAGTTGCGACTGCGGAGTGTGATCCATAGATATCATCCAAGTTGGGAGTAACAGTTAAAACGACGGGGCAAGTATGCCACGCAAATCGTCAATTATAGCCTTGTACGCGTCCTTGTGCTAGTCTTAGCGGCAAGTTTTGCACGTTTTTTATGCTAAGCTTGTGCTTTCATGACCGAGATAAGCTTTTGAAGCTGTATCCTTTCTTCTTTAGTATGTTGTTGCTTGAGACTGAGTTCTTGATATCGTTGCTCAATATATTGATTATTTAGCCAAACCAAGGTCCCTTTTAACTTTTGCAGTAAGTTTTCATCCGCCACTTGATGATCCCATTGGGCTAATTTATTCAGGATGTTGACTTGTTTGTCTCCCCTGAAATGTTCAAGTAGTTGTGCGCTGCTCATGACTTGCTGCTGCGTTAACCTTAATACTAAGCTGAGCAAATCAATGCCCGGCATTTGTATGTGTTGCAGTGCCGGTTGCTGAGGTAAGCCATAGCCTAAACGAGGATGTTGCACTAAAAGGGCAATGGCCAGTCGTAAAGGTGTTCCTCTGCCTGTTAAGGTTTGGGTTTTGTTTGGCTTATCTTGTGCTTTAGATGCAAAATTAAACTTGCGTTTCAGCTCATCGGCATTATTCATTCTGAGCTTATGTGCCAGCTCTTCCAGCAATAAGCTTTGTAATACAGTATCTTGTATTTTCTCTATGAGTTTTATGGCACTTTGTGCCAGTAAACTCTTATCATCTTTTGCGTATTTTTGGGTCAGATTATCAAATAAAAAATCTGCTAAGGGCTTAGCCTGAGCCAGTTGTGCTTCAAAGGCTTCTTTACCGATTTGCCTTATTATGCTGTCAGGATCTTCACCTTCTTGTATAAACATGAAGCGAATTTGTACGCCTGGTTTTAATAAGGGCAATACGGTTTCTAATGCTCGCCAAGCCGCTTCTTGTCCTGCTCTGTCTCCGTCATAACAACAAATCACTTCTCGTGTGCTACGAAGCAATAATTGAAATTGCTCTGCAGTGGTGGCGGTGCCTAATGAAGCGACGGCATAATCGACACCAAATTGACCCAATGCCACCACATCCATGTAACCTTCAACAATTAATATTTGCTTAGGATCTTTATGGCGTTGTTTAACTTCATAGAGGCCATATAATTCATTGCCCTTATGAAATATGGGCGTTTCTGGAGAATTCAAGTATTTTGGTGTGCCATCACCTAATACACGTCCACCAAAGCCAATGACTCTGCCGCGTCTGTCCCGAATGGGGAACATGAGTCGGTCTCGAAATCTGTCATAACGTTTACCGTTATCATTTTCAATGACCATGCCTGCCGTTAATAATTTATTTTGGGCATCTGAACTTTGACGGTAGCGACTGAGTAATCCATCCCAGCCATCGGGGGCAAACCCAATGTTAAAATGAGTAATAATTTCTTGCGATAAGCCTCGATAGTCAAGGTAATCAAGCACTTTTTGTTTTTCATCATGCTGTCTAAGCTGATGTTGATAAAATAGGCTCGCCTCTTCCATTAATTGATACAAATCACGGCTTAAACTGTCGTTGCGTGGTTTACGAGAACCTTGCTCTTGAGGGACTTCTAAGCCGAGTTGTCCTGCTAATTCGTCGATGGCATCAATGAAATCAAGCCGATCATATTCCATCACAAAGTCAATGACATTACCGTGAGCGCCACAACCAAAACAATGATAAAACTGTTTATCTCGACTGACAGTAAATGAAGGTGACTTTTCACTATGGAAAGGGCAACAGGCAGAGTGATTTTTACCTGCTTTTTTTAAAGGTACTTTAGCGTCAATCAGATCGACTATATCAATACGAGCGACTAGCTCATTAATGAAATCACGAGGTATTGCCATTTTTGGGAAAAAAGCCGCCTTTATAAACAGATTATTGGGAAGATAATTGTATAGTTTAACGTCGACTATTGCATAAAACAATCAAGGATTAAAACAATCAAGGATTAAAACAAACAAGCCGTGCAGGAGCACGGCTTGTTCATACATTAAAACGGCATTTATTTAAGCTTTGCTTTAATCATGGCACTAATTGATGCCATGTCAGCTCTGCCCAATACTTTTGGTTTCAATGCTCCCATTACTTTGCCCATATCCGCCATGGAAGATGCTGACATTTCAAGAATGCTGGCATCAATTAACGCTGAGATTTCCTCTTCAGTTAGAGGTTGCGGTAGAAATTCTTCAAGGATTCGAATTTCTTCCGCTTCTGCTTGCGCTAATTCGTCACGTCCTGCAGCAGTATATTGTGCAACAGAATCACGACGTTGTTTTACCATTTTGGTTAATACTGCTATAGCTTGCTCATCATTCAGTGTTTCGCGGGTATCCACTTCAATCTGTTTGACGGCAGCTAATGCCATACGAATAGTGCCTAAACGTACCTTTTCTTTGGTACGCATGGCAATTTTCATTTGGTCTTTCAGCTGATTAACTAGGCTCATAAGAGATTAGTATAAACGTACGCGACGCGCATTTTCGCGAGAAAGCTTCTTAGCAAGACGCTTGATAGCAGCGGCTTTAGCACGTTTACGTGCAGTAGTTGGCTTCTCGTAAAATTCACGAGCACGAACGTCAGCTAAAATACCTGCTTTTTCACAAGAGCGCTTGAAACGACGTAAAGCTACGTCAAATGGTTCATTTTCACGTACTTTAATAATTGGCATACGCCATCACCCCTTAGGTGTCGGTTGGTGGGTCAAGACGAATCAGACCCAAGTTAATTTAAAAATGGTGCGAAATTCTATACCGATTGACGGGCGTTTGTAAAGCCTTTCACACGACAGAAATACGCATATTGCCCATATAAGGGATTTTGATGTGCGCATAACTGGTGTAATTCTGGCTCAGCAGGTAGAATTAGGCCTTATTTTATTAACCAAAAAGACGGAAAAGAATGCGGGTTTTAGGTATTGAAACATCTTGTGATGAGACGGGGATTGCGATTTATGATGATGAACAAGGCTTGTTGTCTCATACCTTATATAGTCAAGTAAAGTTGCATGCTGACTATGGAGGGGTTGTGCCTGAATTGGCGTCAAGAGACCATGTCCGTAAAATTATTCCGTTGGTGAGGCAAGCACTAACGGATGCTAAGGTGAGTATTGAGGAACTGGATGGCATTGCTTATACCAAAGGACCTGGGCTTATCGGTGCATTACTTGTTGGTGCTTGTGTGGGGCGTGCGCTGGCTTTCTCATGGGATAAACCCGCCATTGGTGTTCATCATATGGAGGGACATTTATTAGCCCCTATGCTGGAAGATGACGCGCCAGCTTTTCCGTTTTTAGCCTTATTAGTATCGGGAGGGCATTCTATGCTTGTGGCGGTGGAAGGCATTGGCCGTTATGAAGTGTTAGGTGAATCCCTTGATGATGCTGCGGGTGAAGCTTTTGATAAGACAGCGAAGTTAATGGGACTTGATTATCCTGGAGGTCCTAGATTGTCTAAATTAGCAGCCCAAGGTGTGCCTGGAAGCTATCATTTTCCCAGACCTATGACAGATAGGCCGGGTCTGGATTTTAGCTTTTCAGGATTAAAAACCTTTACAGCGAATACGATTGCTTCAGAACCGAGTGATGAGCAGACCAGAGCGAATATCGCTTGTGCATTTGAAGAGGCGATTGTGGATACTTTGGCGATAAAATGCCGCAGAGCGTTGAAACAAACAGGTTATAAACGTTTGGTCGTAGCGGGCGGAGTCAGTGCCAATACACGCTTACAAAAATCATTAGCCGACATGATGAACAAAGAAGGCGGAAAAGTGTATTACCCTAGAGGGGAATTTTGCACCGACAATGGCGCCATGATAGCTTATGCGGGCTTACAGCGATTAAAAGCGGGGCAAGTCGATGATTTAGCGGTTAAGGGGCAGCCGAGGTGGCCGCTGGATACCCTATCTCCTGTGTCTTGAAGTTACACTGATAAGCATAAGCACCTATTTAGGTGCTTTTTTTTGCTTTTTCTTTAATCGTAATTTGGTTTCTTTGCCTTGTAATAGGCGAATAATATTGTCTTTGTGACGAATAAGGATTAATGCCGATAACATGGCAACAGGTAGTGTGAATCTGTCATCTAACCACCAAGTATAAATCGGCGCTGTCAGGGCAGCAGCAATAGCGGCAAGGGAGGAGTATCGCGTCACTAAAGCAATCAATAACCAAGTGCCTATTAAACAAAGGGCCAAGTCGCCACCAATGGGAGCCATAGCACCAAAAGCGGTGGCGACACCTTTGCCGCCTTTAAAATGAAAGAAAACAGGATAAATGTGGCCTAAACACGCAGCAATGGCAATGACGCCTAACAAAAGAGGATCTATGCCTAGAATGTAGGCAATATAAGCGGGGGCTGCACCTTTTAGCATATCAAAAATCAGTACCATAAGTGCGGTACTGACACCACCGATACGCATAACATTGGTGGCACCTGGGTTCTTTGAGCCTTGAGTTCTAGGATCGGGCAGGCCGCGTAATCGACAAATTAAGATGGCACTGGAAATCGAACCGGCTAAATAGGCGGCAAAGATCATAAATAATGTCAGTGCAGTGATGCTCAAATTGGTTTCCTTATCCGTCTTAAGGTATTATCACGCCACTCACTAAAGGGGGTCTTAGTCCATTAGACAGAAAATGTTAATGGTGCCCTTCAGTGGTGAAAAATCCATTTTTAATGTGACTATTGAGTCGACATTTAACAATTAAACTTAAAATGGAATGTTAACTTGCATGTGCTTAGCTCTATCGTGCCTAGCTCTATCCTACTCGGGTTTTCGACGAGAGAAAAGAAGACAAGTGACATTATTGATAATTTGGATAATATTGTCGTGTATACAAGTAGCAATCTCATCGTTTAATTATTTTGGAGATGAATGATGGACAGAGTATTAATTCGTGAACTTAAAGTTGAAACTGTAATTGGTATTTATGAATGGGAAAAGCAGATCCATCAAACTCTTTTGATTGATTTGGACATGGACTATGACATTCGTGAAGCGGCGAGTACGGATGATTATCAATTTGCATTATGCTACGAAACGGTATCTAAGCGTTTGATTGCTTTGATCACTGAAAAACCCGTTGATCTTATTGAGACTGTGGCTGAAAAAGTGGCGAAATGTGTCATGGATGAGTTTAATGTACTGCGGGTGAGAGTCAAAGTGATGAAGCCCGGTGCCGTGCCATCGGCGTCAGCTGTGGGTGTGGAAATCGTAAGAGGGCATGATTAAGCATGGCAACAATATACATCAGTATAGGCAGTAATATTGAGCCAGAAAAGTACGTAAAGGCTGCACTTATCGAATTAGAAAAGGCATTTGGGCCATTGACTTTATCTTCGGTATTTGAAAGTGAGGCTGTAGGCTTTCAAGGACAAAACTTTTTAAATATGGTGGCTGCTGGTCATACGTCAGAGCCCATTGAGTCTGTTGTGGCCACTTTCAAGCAAATTGAGAAGCTTCATGGGCGCTTGCCCGGTGTGAAGAAGTTTAGTGCCAGAACATTAGATTTAGATTTATTACTGTATGATGATTGCATTTGTGAGCAACCTGTTGTGCTTCCTCGTGAAGAAATTTTGAAAAATGCATTTGTCTTATGGCCTCTCGCTGAAATCGCCCCTGAGCGTTTACACCCTATTGCGAAGCAAACCTATCAAGTGCTGTGGCAACATTTTGATAAAGACTCTCAGCGGCTATGGAAAGTTGATTTACTTTAGCGGAATGTAAGAAAACACTCTTATTTTTACTTTTTATTTTCATTATCTTAAAGCGAATCGTTACCTTACTGACCGCTTTTCGATATGCATTGGATATTTATGGATACTTTTCAAGTCATTATTTTAGCCCTTATTCAGGGGCTAACCGAGTTTTTACCGATTTCCAGCTCCGCGCATCTGATTTTACCGGCTCAGTTGTTAGGGTGGCAAGATCAGGGGTTATCTTTCGATGTTGCAGTGAACACAGGTTCATTGTTGGCTGTGGTGATTTATTTTCGCCATGAGCTTTATTCAATGTTTACGGCTTGGACTGGCAGCATCGTCAATAGGGAGCAAAATGAAGAAAGCCGCTTAGCATGGTGGATTATTTTAGCGACTATCCCTGCTGTCGTCGTGGGCTTTACTGCGAAAGATTTTATTGCAACCCATTTTCGTCATATTGAAGTGATCGCCGCAACCACCATCATTTTTGGTTTGTTGTTATGGTGGGCGGATAGAATGAGCCGAGAAGGTTTGACTGAGTTTCAAGTGGGATGGAAAAAAGCCTTATTTATTGGTTTAGCCCAAGCTGTAGCGCTCATACCGGGCACATCGCGATCAGGGATCACTATGACTGCAGGCTTGATGTTAGGTTTGACACGAGAAGCCGCTGCGCGTTTTTCATTTCTCATGTCTGTGCCGGTGAGCTTAGGGGCAGCGATATTGGTGACAAAAGATTTAATATCAAGTGAGCAAGCCATAGATTATCATGCATTAGGGCTAGGCATTGTGGTGTCTTTTGTTTCTGCTTATCTTTGTATTCATTATTTTTTAAAGATCATCAGTAAAATGGGTATGACGCCGTTTGTGATTTATCGCTTACTGTTGGGCTTAGTACTTTGTGGTTTTATTTTTTTATAAAAGAGGCATGAATGATGACAAACAGTCTTTATGTATGCCCTAAATGTAAAAGCTCCTTACACTTGCATGCTGAGTCGCAAGGACTCTATTGCGATAATAAACATCACTTTGATAAGGATGAGAAAGGCTATTGGGTATTGAGTCGAGCGAAAAAGCCTAAAATGGATTCTAGGCAAGTCATGCGGGCCAAACGTCATTTATTAGCGAGTGGATTGTTTACCCCTCTAGTCGATGCGATGGCTGCTTTGTTGATTGATAGTCAAAATGAGATAGGCATTTTGCAACAAAGCGTGTTAACGCACTTGGACTTTGATTGTGCTGATGGTTTTTATATGCGAGCACTCGCCAATACACTAGAAGCCCAAGCTCCTTCTTTTAAGTTAGTGCAAACGGGTATTGCTGAAGCGGAAAATGCATTATTTGCGGCGGCAAAGTCAGCACCTGACAATACTTATATTGTTAGTCAATTAAAAGTGTTACCTTTTGTTAATCATTGTTTTGACTTAGTGACTTTGATTGATAGACCTTTAAAAGGTAAAGAGTTATTTAGAGTATTGAAAAAAAATGGTATTTTCCTTCAGGTTATTCCCTCGCCTCGACATTTGTGGCAAATAAAAACGCTTATTTATACTGATTTAGCGAATAAAGAACTAGACTTAAGTGTACCCAGCGAAATGGCGTTGATAAAAAGTCAGCCTGTTTCTTTTACTGTAGCTTGCTCAGGTGAGCAAGCACTCACGTTATTGGATATGACGCCGTTTGCTTGGAGAGCCAGTGACAAAATCCGTAAGCAGATTGCTTCGATGCATTTTGACGCCATTGAAATTGATTTTGTTGTGGCATTAATGGTAAAAAAATAAGCCTTGGTTTCAGGCCTTTCGTGTTTTGAGCATTGTGTGTTTTGAGCAATGTGGAACGCTTAATAATCATAGGAAAGAATGATAGATGATACGTTTATTGTTGTGGTTCATCTTAGTAGTATTCCCTTTCACCAGTTTGGCAAATGTGTACCCACTGCCGGATAAAAACAGTCGACTCATTGGTGAAGTACAACAACACATTGTTCAAAAAGGTGAATATTTTCAGACGATAGCTAAAGATTATGATGTGGGTATTTTAGAGTTAATGGCTGTAAACCCCAATGTGGATCCTTTTTTACCCAAAGAAGGCACGCTATTGCAGATCCCTACCGTAATGTTGTTACCCGATGTACCTCGTGAAGGGGTGGTGATTAATTTAGCCGAATTAAGGTTATATTATTTTCCAAAAGGGAAGCAAAAGGTGTATGTTTTTCCTGTTGGAATAGGCAAGATTGGCAGTGAAACCCCTGTCATGGTAACAGAAGTAAAATCAAGGATCCCAAATCCAACATGGACACCGCCAGCCAGTATCCGTAAAGCGCATTTAGAAGAGCGTGGTGAAGTGTTGCCAGCTGTGGTTCAGCCAGGTCCAGATAACCCATTAGGAAAATTTGCGATTCAATTAGCTCATGGTCGAGGCAGTTACCTTATTCATGGAACCAATCAAAAATTTGGTATAGGCATGCGAGTGAGTGCTGGGTGTATAAGGTTGAGTCCTGACAATATTGAATGGCTTTTTAATCACATAACACGAGGCGAAAAGGTTACTGTGATTAACCAAACCGTGAAAACATCGATAGAGCCAGATGGTCGTAAAATGATTGAAGTTCACTCCCCTTTATCCACAAGTAACCACAAAGAAATTCAAGTTATTCATTTGACCAAGAAAGATCGTCAATTTATGGAACAATATGATGTCGATACCCATATTGTTGATCGCGCCTTTATGGAGCAAAATGGGTTACCGGTGAACGTGAGTTTATTTCAATAAATATCCCTCTGATACGTTGAGTTTTTGAAAGTTTAAAAGCGTCCTTCATGGGTAATGCCGATCATTTAACGATTTATTGATCGGTTGACTGATCGTTTAAATGCGTCAAAATCCGAGTCCTATC
>NZ_CANLZC010000147.1 GCF_947495455.1 uncultured Shewanella sp.
CTTTTAAGATGATACAACGCAGAAGTCGGTGCTTTTACAGACTCCCAAGGGGCTGGCCTCTTTATATGTAAAAGCAAAGCCTTTTATACTGCGTTCTTGAACATCAGCTTAGAATAACTAGGCACACTGTTCAAAGCCTTGCCTAAAAGGCTTTTAATTCCAGCTGAATCCTGCATCTTCAAGTATCACGGGTATAGCTATAAGCAGACATAATAACAATAAAAATGCGCTATGACTTTATATTCCAGCCATTTTTCAGATATTGATGCCACTATTTACGCTAAAGCTGTGCGAAAGGCGCTTTCTTGTTAAAATTAGTCATTATGTGATGCGAATAACGAGTGAATGATGTCCAGTAAAAAGAGCATTTGGCATGCCCAAGTGCGAGACTATGAATTAGACAGTCAAGGTATTGTCAACAATGCTAATTTTTTACATTATTTTGAACATGCACGGCATATGGCTTTGTCGAAAGACTTTGGCATTAATTTTATGGCTTATCAAGAGCAAGGGATTGATTTAGTCATGTCAGAAATGTGTATTAAATATCACGCTTCTTTGTATTCAGAAGACAGCTTTCGTGTTGAAACGCATTTTTTGATGCAAGGTCGACTTAGAATTATCGCTGAGCAACAGATTTTGATTGAGAATAAAGTAGTTGCAACGGCGAAAACCACTATAGTTTGTAAGGACAGAAAAAAAGGCAAGCCTATGATGCCCAAAGAGATGTTTGAAGCAATAACGAGATAATGCAATAGGGATTTATTTTTAGACTCTGGTGTAAGTGTTAAACTGGGTCGTAAGTGTAGAATTAACTGGCCTCATTGAGAAAAGTTTCTCTCGAATTTTTAGAATCATCTACTCACTTGGAGAAAATAATGACAGTTCGTACATTAAAGGCGGTAGTAACAGGCAGAGTGCAAGGTGTGTTTTATCGAGTGTCAGTAAAAGAGGTGGCTGCGACTTTGAGTATCCATGGTTTTGCCAAGAATCTAATGAATGGCGATGTTGAAGTCGAGGCCACAGGTCAAGAGGAAGACTTAATGGCAATGGTTGACTATTTAAAGCAAGGCCCAGTGGCAGCCAAAGTGGATACTGTGGTTTGGGAATATAGTGAGACAAAATCTGTCGAGGGATTTTTAATTTTATAATCTCAATACTGGTGAAACGTTACCCTGTTGTGGTACAGATCAGTGATAGAGCACTTGTAAGTGCTCTATCTTCTGAATGGGTATAAGTGCTCTATTTGCTAGATGTGCTAAGCCATAACCTTATGTCAGTGTGCGCTTAAGCGGCTAAGAAATGCTGTTGGTCTCTTGCTAAGTAACTCGTATATAATGATTTTGATTCATATACAGGTTTAGCGGGATCATCATTTTTTAACAGAAAATCACCATTTTTAACCCAAGAAGTCACTTTCGTAAGTTCTCTGGGGGTATCAAGCCATTGCGAGACTTGAGCTGTCCCCCATAGGTTAGCATCTATGACTTTACCGTCTTGATGGAGCTGCTCTAGGTGCTGCTGCAGATTTGTTAGTCGAGTTTGTGCTGCTTTTACTGCATCATCAGATAACAAGCCGCCAGAGAGTCGAGTGAGATCATCAGGAGTCATATTTTTAATCGCTAAGTACATAGTGTTATCAACAACAGGAGGGTACTTTTGTAGGTGATTACCGTTTTTCCTAATATTAGTATCGAGGTTTTCCCAATCTGGCCCCATGCAGAAGTCATTATCAATGGCGGTTAACTTTACATTATTCGCTTTATCAACATGGATCAAATAATTGTTCATGTGTCTATCAGCCTGACCTGTAATGATATCCATTAGTTGCATTTTGATAAATTGTGGTTGGAGTTGAGCGGCAATATCAGGATCTTTGGCCTTAAGTTTGATATCCGCACCCGCCGTGCCTTTGGCTTTATCCATCACAATGCCTAGTTGACCCTCATGTAGCGCAAAATCTGTTTTGGCAACAATATTAAAGTTAAGATGGGTATCGATACGACTGGCGATAACGCCACGCTCTAGCAATCTTGGAGAGCTGTGATCAATACCAATGGCCAGTGGACCAGTGAAAGCGCCGCCATTTTTCCCTGCAAGTTGATCATCATCGGCTTTGTAGACTTTAACAGTATTGCCATATTGAGCTAGCATGACTTCATGGCCAGCGCCTTTGCCCAGCGGTGACATAGTTCCCGTTAGATTTGCATCGGTAAATTGGCCAACTTGACGAGATAAGGCTTCATAACGCACAGCTTTTACCGCGGCGGTGGCAGCCTTAGAAATATAGGATATCTCTGCTCTAAATGCCTGCAGTTTATTACCCAGTGCTGTTTTTGGGTCTGAGCGTAACTCATTGGCTATATTGACCATATGTTTATTGAGTTCATTTAGCGCTGCTTGTGAGTTGGCTTGCTCTGCTGGGAAAAACCTTTGCAGGGATTGCTGCACTTTAAATTGTATATCACTGATTTCTTCTTGATCTTGCACTGTATTAACAATATTAATGAGATCTTTAATACAGGCTTTGAGTTGTTGTTTATCTTGGTGATTTAGTGCAGCATTATCATTTAACGTGGCGGTTATGCCATCAGTTTGATGAGTAAAAATTTCGGTGTGTACAGCTTGATGTGCCAGTTTAATCTCACGAAAGTTACTTTTGATTTGCTCTAGTCTATTGACGTAGTCTTTATCATCGATGAGCTTGCCTTTATGTAAGGTCTCTAAGTTTTCATAATGTGTTGTGACCTCAGCTTTTGCTAGAGACAAATGCTGATTTAATGTACTTAGATCACTTTTTAACGCGCCCAAAGATTGTAATGACAATCTCATTAAACTGGGTAAATTGCTTTCATAGTCAATATGATTGTTCTCGCACTGGATTTTTAATGCATTAAACGTATCTTTAAACTTCGCGAGACTGTTACTACTGTCATTGTCTAATTGAGTGATTAAGGTATCGAGTGTTTGCGGTATGGCTTCAGAGCGCGCGATATTATGCTTTGTTACACATTGACGTATTTCTTCTAAATAGCCTTGCTTATTTTGAGAAAAATCTGTTTTTTTATAATTTAATAGTGTGTTTTCAAGCTGTTTGAGCTGCTCATCGTTTAATGAGTCTAGCTTTTTATCTAGAGCTGCCGTTAATAAGGTACCGTAGCTAAGTATATTTGAGTCATTTTGGATCAAATTTGATAGGTGTCTGAGCATAGTAAATTGCTTAGCCCCAGTTTTGATATCCTCCTTTGCTAGATTATCTATCATAAAGTCAACACGTTGATTGAAATTGTCAGTATTTGTATTGACTCTATCATGGGTGAGTTTCTTTACATTTTGTGGCTCACCACTACTGAAAATATGTTCTTGCAACTTAGTTGCTTTGAGAAAAATGTTGTCACCCATTCGCTGAAAGAAATTTTTTCTACCGCAGGCGCGAGAGACACCTTGATTATTAGTGTCAATATTATGTTGTTGAGATAAATTGGAGAGCTGGGTTTTATTATTAATATTTTCAGGTTGTTGACCCGAGCCAATGTTATTGACAAATCCAAAAATAGGCAAAATAGGTTCCTATAAATCTAACGTTAAAAATAAATGAAAGTGTTAAGCAATGTCTGATAATACTGTTTGTACTTGTTTTAAAATCGATTGATCTTTGTCATGCCACTTGACTGTATTATCTGAATATTGCCACCCCCATCCAGAGGAATGGATTACTGAATCCACGATAATTAATTTCCCATTGAAATTATTATGCTTTTTGTGCACTTGGAATAAGAGTGCTCTCAATAATGAAAAATATGTTTCTAGTTTTTGTTTGTTTTTTGTGTGGTTGATATAAGCGCCGCCCCAATGTTGCTGGATTGCTAGCGTTAAATTATTCCACTGTAGGTAATAATAAAAATATAAATTATTAATGCCATAGCCTGTTTGACCCAGTGAAAAAAAATCATCATTACTTTGTAATATTTCTGGCAAATATTGAGGTAAATCATAGGGTGAAGCTATTGGCTGCTGGCTACAAAAGTTTAAATCACTGATGGGACTTAATGTTTTGATTAGCTCTCTAGGTAATGGGGGAACAGGTAAATCTGCATGTTGAAATGCTATACGAATATCTTGTTCTTTCATGATTTTTATTGATTCAATTGATTAAAGATTTATCTGTTTTACGATATTAATAATTGATTTTTCCAGCCAATAGCATGAGTAATAAAAGGTTCAAGTTCATCAATGAAAGCGACGAAACTTAATTCAAGTGTCGATAGTGACTGTTGAAGTAACACTTGCTGATTATCAATAGCAATGCTGGCTTTTCCTACTCCTTGACCAAAAGCATTGGCTTCAAGCAATATGATGAGTTCCTCTTTAGATAAATGTTGACTATGTCCTATTTCAGCATAGAAGTAGAGAATATTGTTTTCGAGCCATTCTAAATCGATTATAGTGCTATTATCTATAATGAGTCGGCAAACATTGTGCTCGTTAAACATTAATTGAGAGTTATTTAATTCTACTCTTAATTGTTTAATGAATTCATCTTGATTCATGATGGCACCTAAAATTTATATCGTGAATAACGTCATATTTACTTAGATTAGTATTCATTCATTAGACTAAAATCTATATCAACATTTAAGTTATTTAATACAATCTGGTCAGACAAGTGGTTTTGGTGCCAGAGTGGACATTGAAATTATACTTTATGTGAAGCATTTCACAGTTCCATGTTAATTTAAATATTCCAGTGAAATGATTAAGTTTGTAATCGAGTTAATCTTAAATAAAATACGTATAGCTAAATCAATATAAAGGTTAATAGTAAAAGCCTTTATTTATTTCAGTTGCTTATTTTTGAAATCAAGGATTGAATCTAACTGAGGGGATGGTCATAGTGTTGACCTTTATCTTTCAATTTATAAAAGAGTATCCTCCTACTTAAACTTGTTTACTGGTCCTTAGTAGGAGGGGGAAAGCCGATGATTAATGATGCTTAGCTATAATGATGATGCTGATTAACACATAGTTAATTATTCTCTGACATTACTGTAACTAATGCATCAAGAAAGTTTTTTCCTCTTGGTGAACCAAAACCGGTAGTCATATCCCAACCTTCAGTGGTGGGATAGCCTGGTACATCGCTATAAACAAGCGTGCCATCATCTAAATATTCAAAAGTTTGATTATTCACTTGTTCTCCAGCCAGAACCGTGCCTTGAGAAACGGGTAGAATATCATTAAAAGCTGTGTCATCATCGATTTGATATAACCATGGATTCAAGTGGGCAACATAATCCATGCCTTGTTCGGCTAGATATTGATTAATCAGAGCAAATAATCCAGCGATTTGAGGCGATGCGGCACTGGTTCCTGTCCAAACTTCCCAATTGCCAACATCATAGACTAATACACCGCCCATTGCCGATGCATTCCAGGCCAAATCAGGGATCCCTCGACCCGATCCAGATTGTGCATAAATATGATCGGCAACGGAAGATTGCCACTCTGGAATATCAAAAAGTGTACTGCTTCCGCCCCCTGAGGCCCAACTTAACCAAGACTCATTCCATGGTGTTTCTAAACGAAACATGAGATCTTTCTTAAAATTGAAATAATCGTAGTTAGTTTCATCTGAGTCAGTGAGGTAATTATTACTTAATGGAACCCATTCCCAGCCGTATTGTAAAAATGTACCACCAACGGCAGTAACATAGGGGCTGGATGCAGGGTAGTCAGTCATTAATACATCTGCGCCATCATTACTACCTTCATCGCCTGACGAGGCAAAAAAAGTGATCCCATTTTCGGTTCCTGTTTTAAAAGCTGCTTCAAATCCAGCTAACTCTTCATCACTGTAATCAGTTTCATTCGCGCCCCAACTCATTGAGACTACAGTGCCTGGAGGATAATTATCAACAATGTATTCAATACCAATAAGCATATACTCAAATGAATTATCCAGTGTTGAAATAAGATGAATATTAGCATCTGGAGCGATGGCATGGGACCATTGAATATCTAAAGAGATTTCTCCTTCCCAATCACCATCTTCACTGGGCATACCGGAAGGGTAAATTTGTTTAAATTCTGGAATGTCACGATTTGGGAAAAAAGCATTATGGAAAACAGTGAAATCCTCCTCGGCAGTTGGGCTGCCATAGGCATCGTGTATTACGATAGTCATGTCATTACCGGTTAAATTCATGTCATATAATGTATTAAGCTCGTAAGCCGAGTGCATATCCTGAGGAGTATAACAATTTAAGTAATCAAGTTGCAGTAAAGAGCCATCATTATTATAGGTAGGAGCGGTGCAGGCGGTGTCATTATTATCATCAAAACAAGCGGAGAGTAATAACAAACTCATTGCTACATTTAGATTTTTAAATTTTTTTACATTCATAATTTACTTTCATTCCCTTAGTTTAAAAATGTATTTTTAATTAGGTTATGTTTTAAAATCATGACCATTAAGCTTGTATTACTTCTTAGGTATAACGATTTTAATAGTGCATTAAATGGTTTCATGATTTACACAGTTTAATCATAGGCAGGATCATAAGTATCGTGTAGTAAAAAGATAGAAAAAAGTTTCATTCAAAGAAAAATAAGCGGTCAACATAGTCAGTCATTATTAATCAGCAAGAAATTGATGTTCTCGCTAAGAATTATCAAATCATGACCTGATTTCTTTGACCTAATGCCTGCAGTTGGTCTTGAAAAATGAGTGACATTATGGGTATCTGTAAGTTTTTATGTGTAACGTGCTGACTCAGTTGATTAATAATGCTTGTTTATATTTTCCATTTTTCTATTTTTCCGTTTTATCCTAGGTTATTTTTTGCTTTAAATATTTTTTGTAATGTCTCGTAGCGTTGAAAACGCTATTTTTCTATTTAACAGTATTAATGCAACTATCATTAATATGCCATTAAACATTAGAATATAAGCAGGGAAAAGTGGCTCTTTAAAATAGGAGATACCTGAAAACATAATTAAAGGGATCAGGCCTGTTAAGACACCAATCCCGATATTATAAGATATGCCTATACCTGAATATCGAACTTTTTTAGGAAATAACTGAGCAAGTAGAGTGGGTGCGCTGCCAGACACTAATCCAGTTACAATAACGCTGATAAAATAAGCCAAGTAGAACCAAGTTATGTGCGTGTTATAGATCATAAATATAGGCAGACCGCCAAGAATACTTGCAAAAGCATAGCACCAACAAAAGATTTTTTTAGTCAATTTATCACAAAGATAGCCTACCACTAAAGCAACAATAGCAGCGCTTAACATGGCCAATGCTTGAGAGAGTAGATCAACTTCATATGTGCCTGTAATTGTTTTTAAATAAGTGGGTAACAAAATAAACAGTAATGCAAGTGGTAAACCAGTATAAGCCATTAATAACGTAGCAATGATAAGGGCGCGTTTATGGTATTTCATTACATAAATAGCGGGATAAGGTGTTTGTTTAGCAATAAAAGGAAGAAAGTTTGAACATTCCGCTAATTTTTTTCTTAATATATAGGCAATACAACCAAATACGCCTCCTAAATAAAAAGGAATACGCCAGCCAAATGCTAATAACTCTTCATTGGTTAAATATCGTGTCAGCAAGTATTGCGTAAAAAAACCAAACGCGATGCCAGCTTGTATGCAAAAGAAAATCCAGCCTATAGATAATCCTTTGCGTTGCGGCCAATATTCAGATAAATATGTAATTGCGCCAGGGATCTCACCGCCTATTGATAATCCCTGCATAAAACGAAAAACAATTAATAATAAAGGCGCATAAATACCAATGCTATTGTATGTCGGAATACAGCCTATGATAAAGGTGGCTGCAGCCATAACGATAACGGAAAAGGTAAAGGTCTGTTTTCGACCATATTTATCGCCAAAATGTCCAAATACCATACCGCCAATAGGTCGAGCAAAATACCCTATGGCAAAAGTAGAAAAAGTGGCTAATAAGGCGGAAAATGGTGCCTGTGTTGGAAAAAACAATTGAGATAATTGAATTGACATGAGGGCAAAAATAATAAAATCAAAAAACTCTAATGCACCACCTAAACTGCATAGAATCAATGTTTTAAATTTATCTTCATGCATAATAGGTTGCTCACTGAAAACGAATATATTGAGAGAATAGTATAGTGTAATATTTATTCTTTATTTAAAGAAATTAGGTGCACTGAGTGTGGTTAGAAGTCATGGTCAATGGCTTCTAGGTTTTGTTATTTCTAAGATCATTGTTTTTTTAACTTTGTTAAATTCGATGGTTTTCCCATATTGACTTTTCCAGATGTATATATATTTTTTCCACCATCATGAATTTTCATTTCCGCAGCAGTCACTACCGTATTTAAAGCATTTCGCACGTTTCTTATTGGTGCCCTATTAACATCTAGCTTTTCTGCAGCCTGTAACCATTTTGGATTATAGCTAGGTAATTTTCCGCTTCCTCCAAGGATAGTCGTCCCCCAAGGTATGTCGGTTGTGTTCACACTTACCTCATAAGTTCCATTCGGTACATTGATATTGTTTACTGCTCTTTGTGCATTCTGCTCGATATTTGTCCAAATATTCTCTCGTGCGTTATTCCATAATGTTAATCTTCCTTCGTCGTTTCCTCCATCCCATGCTGCTTTTATTAAATGCCCCCATATGAATCCATTGTTGGGGTCTAATAAGTCTTTATCCGTGTTGTCAACGGGTGAAACCCTTACCCTGGTGTTATTAATTGTCGCTGGTGTAACTGAAACTCCTCTTGTCTGCCAACTTCCATTTAATTTTTCTATTCCTCCTTTGATAGCCTTGAGCTGAATGGCGTCAGGACCATTATCGATAACCCCAAAACTCGCCTTAACGCTGCTTTTCTTCTCTTTTGGCTGCATTTGCAGTGCCTGAGCGCCCATAACATCCGCTTCTTTTTCAAGTTCACTATTATCATTAATTGCCATACCGCCAACGGTGTTGGTGGGTTTGACTCGTCCTTGAGCTTGCTGCACAACATGAGCCAGTTCATGAGGTAAATGTTTCTCTTGACCAACCCCTAAATGAATTTCATTTCCTTGGGCATAGGCATGAGCTTGAAATATAGCTGGTTTAGATGAATTATAATGGACTCTGACATGATCTAGGCTCATACCTGATAAGTGCTCCATACCGTTTTTTAAATCATCAGGTAAATTTGTATTGTTTGGCTTCATTTGTAAAAGCGCAATACTGTGTTTCGGTCCTTTGAAGACCTTTTGCATAATGGCTTTTGAAGATTTTTGGTGAGTTAATGTATGTATGCTTGAGTCTTGGTAAACTTGTGTATCCTTAGCTTTCGTTTGATAAACTGACATTGTTTCTCCTCTCTTTTAATGTCTTATTATGTACTGTTTTATCAAGATTAAGCCTAGTCGATTTGTCGCTTTAAAGAAGAAAAAGAATGAAAAGAAAGAAAAGAGTAATGAATAGGTGAGTTATTAATACTAATAGAGAATAAGTCAGAATATCCTTATATGTGACTATTAACGTCATTTTGAGTTTCATTTTAGGAAAGTGTCAACATAACCTGAGTATTATGGAGCTTTTTTCTAAGCGAATGCGGCCCCTTGGCCCTTTTTATCATGAAGAGCTTATAAAGAGTGCCGCCTGTGTTTTTATTCATTAAGAGTGCCTCCGCTGTCTTTGTTATAAAGAGCGGCGGCTGTTCTTTTCAAGAATGGCTGTACGCCTAAAGTTGAAGTCCACACCTTGCTCACCCATGCCATCAAGAGTCTTCAACCATAGTATCAATCATTGCACACTGACTTTTATATCATTTCAGAAAATAGGGAGCTGTGGATTTGATATTGCGTCTTGCCAAGTCAGCTTTTCAATATTTTCATCACTAAGGCAATGCTGTAAAATTATTTTTGCTTGTTTTAGTGTGATATCTTGTAAAAAGAGCTGGTATTTTTCTCCGATGACAATGATTCTTGCGGTTTTAAAGGGATTACCTTCAACAAAGAAAATATAATTTATAATTTCTTTGCCTTCTAGGACATATGTTTTCGGTTTAAAGCGCTCTATTTCCTCAGGGGTCATCATTGTTTCATTTAGGTCATTTAGTCCGATAAGGCTTGTCTTGTTAGCTATCAAGTGACCAAATTCTGGTAATCCATTTAATGCATCCATAGGGATGAAATTATTTGGAATCATTACATTACACTTTTCAAAAGAAAGCGTTTCCAGTTTTTGTTCACAGCCTAATAGTGTTAATGTAAAAATAGCTGTAATTAACTTTTTACTATTCAAGGATTTTTACCTCCGATGCAGAGCAGTAATGAGAACTTCGGCAAGAATAACTGTGGGTGGCTTGATTGAGCCACCTAGACAATAATCAAGCCATCAGCAGTGGCAATTTAACAAGAGACTATGGTGTCAATCGTTAATTTCAAGCTTTTGATGCTTTCCACAAAACGCCATCTCTTAACATTGAA
>NZ_CANLZC010000148.1 GCF_947495455.1 uncultured Shewanella sp.
AGAGATAGGACTCGGATTTTGACGCATTTAAACGATCAGTCAACCGATCAATAAATCGTTAAATGATCGGCATTACCTCTTCTGTGCCCGTTAAAAAAGTATACCCAGCCTCACTCAATCCATAGGCTTGCATCATCGCCACCGAAAATCGGCTGATCCCAGCCCCTGCATTAATACCTTGAATAATGGGGTTCACTTTTGAAATAACCTCAGGCTTTAATAAATCTGATACCTGAGACACTGCGGCCTGTGGAACGTAATCGGGTACGCCCCATAGTGCATAAGGCTCATAGTGCAAACCCAGAGTTGTTAATGACACCACCTGCTCAACATCTTCTTTATACATGCCATGACTCGATGGCAACCAAGCAGACGTCAATAAATCCACTTCCCCAGTTTTCAACTTTTGAAAATTTTCTTGATGAGGGGAATACTGGCGCTGCACCTCAAATCCCATGTCATTTAATAGATGCGTTAACAGCGATGCAGTCACACGATGAAAAGACAGATCGGTCACACCTAAAGTGATTTTTTTATCCATTATTATTCCTAACGATTTAAAGCCACTTTTAATAATCATTCGTAACTTACGCAGACTATTAAAACCCCTCTAAAACAATTTTTCCTATCACGCTACCCGCTTCTAATGCGGCATGAGCTGCTATCAAATTCTTGGCATTAATTCGGCCGAAATGCTGACCTAAGGTCGTTTGAATATAGCCTTGATCCACAAGATCGGACACGCGGCTCAGTAACTGTCCTTGTTCCTGTAGATCGCTAGCATTAAACAAAGAGCGAGCAAACATAAATTCCCAGTGCAGCGATAAACTTTTTAATTTAAGTTGAGTCACATCAAGAGATTGAGGATCGTCAATAATGGCGATTCGCCCAAAAGGCACCAGCAGCTCAGCATAAGTGGAAAAATAAGTCTCAGTGCTATTTAGGCTTGCCACATGAGTCACCCCGCCTAAGCCTAACTCGTCGATTTGAGCTGTGAGTGACTGAGTATGATCCACGATGAAATCTGCGCCCAACTTTTTCACCCAAGCTTTTGAACTGTCACGAGAAGCCGTGGCAATAATCGTCGCTCCAGTCAAAGTTTTAGCCAACTGAATAAACATAGATCCAACACCACCCGCCGCTCCCACCACTAAAATGATCTCATCTGACTTTTTTGACGTATTGATAGCCTGTTGCTTAATGCCTAAATGCTCAAACAACAATTCCCAAGCGGTAATTGTGGTTAAGGGTAATGCCGCCGCTTCAGCATTTGACAAACTCTTAGGCTTAAGACCGACAATGCGTTCATCAACAAGTTGATACTCTGCATTGCTCCCTTGACGCGTGATATCACCTGCGTAATAGACTAAATCCCCGGGATGAAACTGGGTCACACCTTCCCCCGTCGCAATGACTTCTCCGACTGCATCCCAACCTAAAACCTTAGGTACTTGCCCTGTTGGCTCACTGGTCAATCGTACTTTATAGTCTGCTGGGTTCACCGCAATGGCCTGTACTTTAACCAACAAGTCTCTTCCTGTAGCAATGGGCTGTGCAATGTTAACATCCACTAACGCCTCTGAATGATTGATAGGTAAGGCCTGGTGATATCCGATAGCTTTCATGACTTTTCTCAGAGTGAATATTGAATGTAAGCAGTATAGAACTTGATTTACTCCCATTAAACAGGATAATTATTGAAACTTTACCAAAAATAATTAGATAATATGCTCATTGAAGATCTACAAATCATTTTGAAAATCGCCGAGTTTCGCAGTATTACAGCCGCAGCAGCCCATTTAGACATGCGTACCGCCACGGCCAGTGTGGCCATTAAGCGAGTCGAAAAAACCTTAGGTGCAGAGTTGTTCATTCGCACCACAAGACATCTCAGACTCTCCAGTGCCGGCGAGCGCTATTTACCTCAATGTCAACAAGCACTGGATATGCTTGAGCAAGCTAAACTCAACATGAAAGATGATCTCGATATTATTGATGGGGAACTGCGTATAGCCTTGTCTTCAGATTTAGGCCGAAATCTTGTCATTCCATGGCTCGATACTTTCATGGATGCGCATCCCAACATCCATCTACGAGCCAACATCAGCGACAGTAACATCGACTTTTACCGTGACGCTGTGGATATGGCCCTAAGATATGGTTCTCCAAATGATGCCAATGTCTACGGATTTAAAATTTGCAATGTCCCTCGCCTACTCTGTGCAACACCTGACTATATAGAGGCCCATGGCATGCCAAATCATCCCCAAGATTTGGCCTCTCACAATGGCCTTTTTTATCAGCTGCAAGATATCATCAATGATGTATGGGACTTCTCATATCAAAGCACCACAGATCACTCCCCCTTACCCGCAAGCGACTTATTGTCGAATAATTTAATCAAAGATAGTTCTCAATCAAAAAAGAACATTAAAATCAAAATGAGCGGTAAACATGCGTCAAATGATGGCGATCTTGTCCGTCGCTGGTGCGTCGCCAGTAAGGGAATTGCCCTCAAATCCTGCCTTGATATGGCAAATGATTTACTCTCAGAAAAAGTCATTAATATACTGCCAGAATTTACTCCAACACCCACAGAGCTTTGGCTTATCTTCCCTAGCCGCCAATCTATTACTCCCGCCGCTCGCCTGCTAAGAGATACCTTACGCCAAAACAGCCGAGATATTTTGCAACAGCTCATCGACAAAGGCATATTAAATGACAGTGTGCTCAAATAAAGACAACACACTTAAAATACTGACAAAGGCCTCACGGGAATTTTTGCAACAGCTCATTGATAAAGACGTATTAAATGACAGTGTGCTCAAATAAAGACAACACACTTAAAATACTGACAGCGGCCTCACGGGAATTTTTGCAACAGCTTTTGCAACATATCTTCGATAAAGACATGTTGGATGACAAGGCGCTCAAATAAAATACAATCATTTTATTTTGCTTGATTACTACCAGTTTCAGTATTACTATCCCGCTGCTTTTTATAGCAAAAATATTAATTGACTTAAAATGAATAACACAACAGTGTGATTTAATGGATTAAATACAATGATAAAATACTGCTCATCTCTGTTTTTTTTACTCACTTTATTATCAGGTTGTACCGCTCGGCCTGAATTACCCTCTAGCATTGCCACTCATTCAATAAATAGTGATTATGCATTAATTGTTGGCTCTTTATCACGGGCAAATGGTTTGTTGAGTTTTGACTCTTGGTCTTTGTCATTCCGTTCACTTAAAACGCCAATCCCCTATAACAATATCATTAGAGGAAAAGTGGATAAAAATGTACCATTTGGAAAATATGACTTTGACTTTAAAGAACAAAAAAACTCAGGCAATATCTTTGCTTACTTAGTACCAGCGGGCGAATATGAAATATATCAAACAAACATGACCAATACATATGGTTATAGCTTCACATCTTGGCAATCCAAGGAGCCCTTTTCTTTAAAAATTCATGCTAACGCTGGACAGATCACTTATATTGGAGAATATGCTATTCAGCCCGTTTATGAAGGAAAAAATCTGTTTGGCGTGCCGCTTATGGCATTGGGATACTGGATCGTCAATGATAAATCAACCAGAGATATTGCCATGCTCGCACATCGTTATCCCAATTTGAATTGGAATAACATTAATAAAAATATCATACGAGAAGCAAATACTCCCCTGTTTATTCGACAAGATATTCACTAATATTTTTTGGCATAATCTTTACTCATTGATTGGCATAAAATATAAACAATTAAAAACGAAACACTTAGAATACTGACAAAGATCTCATAGGAATAATACCTGTGGTGTTGCTCATTTTATGGCAAGTATAATAGTGGGCTTTAATATGGGCCATATTCACTATCATAGTCACTTATACCAATCAAATAGTCTTATGTCGCTAAGGGATCTTCTAAAGGGTCCAATGCTGAACATAAACAAAAAAGGTACATCAGTGCCTTTTTTGTTTATCTCTCAATGTTAAAGCCGCATTGAAGTATACGATTTAGAACACATAACCCACACTGATCATATATACCCAAGGATCAATGTTTGTATCAATAGTGACAGACTCACCCGCCAGCTTAAAACTCGCATCGGTATCAATATCAGCATACCAAATCGAACCGTTCAGTAACCATTTATCAGTCAATTGGTAGTCTAAACCCACTTGCCCTGCAATCCCCCATGAATTTGACAAACTAATATCCGTTAATGCTCCATCAAGATCATTAGTAAATTTTGTATCATAGAAATTGGTATAATTGATACCTATGCCAATATAAGGCCTCAATTTTGATGCCGCATCACCAAAATGATATTGCGCGACCAGTGTCGGAGGCAATTGTTTAGTTTCAGCAATATTGCCAATATTAGGTAATGAAATATTATGACTAAAAGGACTGGCCGCTAATAATTCAATGCCAATATTGTCAGTAAACAAATACGCAAAATTCAAGCCTAATTGCGTATCACTATTGACATCAAATTCACCATTGCCAGCCACATCTTGACTCGACGCATTAGGAGCAACCACAGCCACACCTGCACGAACAATAATATCACCCGCTTGAGTGGCATTCGCCGAAGCCGATAATCCCAGTGCAATGAGTCCAATAGTTACCGTATTTGTAAGCCTATTTTTTTTCATCATTTCATCCTTATCACTGCATTTTTACAGTTTTTATTAATGGATGAAGCATGCCTGTAAATACACATTATCAATTTGATCTATATCAAAGTCACTCTACCCATAACCGCCGTTACCTAAAAACCATGAGTAAGATCACAATTTACATCGCTCAAGACCTTTAAACATTTCAATCAGCTTATTTTTGCCTTTTGTCGCTGAAGCGCTTTGTCCATTAGTTATTTAGCCATTCCAGTGCAAAACCAATATCATCGAAATATTTTATTTCTCCAGATAGGAACCAATTCCCCATTTTCGCCATAATTTCTTGCCATCGTTTATCACCGTAGATAGCTATTTTCTCAAACTCACTACCATGTTTCAGTCCCAACTTAAAGTCATCCCAAGCCGCTCTCATTTCCCAACCTTCTAATTCATAAGCATCTACCAAGACTTTCACTTTTGGATGGGAAACTTCCTTTAAGGCGGAATCAATCATTGGCGTAATGTGTAAATAGTCTTCATGAGTAAGCTTACCAATGGCTTTTAAAGATAAGAAAAAGTCATTATCCACTCGCTCAATCCCTATCGATAATCCATGTTTTTTCATTGACAACAATCCTTTTCAATTAAGTCCCTATGAAGAATAGCCTATTCCACACTGAAAAAAATCGGCAACAACTAATCTAAAGCTCATCTTTCACAGCTCTATGTCAGCAAAGTCAGCAAAATCCAACTACAATGTTAGAGTGTTCTAAATTAATAAAATGGAATAACAGCGAAAGATACCAGAAAAAGATGACGATTAAGACGTCATTACAATCTAAGGAGAGATTATGTCTATTCGAGAAGGATTATTAAGTATTGGGATTGCATTAACCATTTTAGGCATACTCACTGCCGTCATTAATATTTAAGCCGAGTCACGTTTTACCGCGAATAAAATTCACCCTCAAAAAAGTCAAACACGAAGCACGAGAGCCTTAATCGGCTACTCTGCTTATGCTTTGAAACATCAAAGGTAAAATAAGATGACATATAAAATGGGCGCAGTATTAAGCCCCCATTTCAAATACATCTTGTTTAAACAAACATCAATTGAAAAGGATCAGCGTCTTTTTACCATCACAGGTTTCATAATCACTTCAGTGGTATTTTTACCATTATTGATCACAGGATATTGATCATAGGTCTGAAAAATTACTTGATTCTGATATAAAATCATCGCAACCACACCATAATTAATCGATGAATCAATGCTGTCTGCAGGTAAAGTAAACTTAAATGGCACAGGCACTCTGGCAATATTAAAGGTTTTTTGTGCAATAATCGTCCCTTTTTTATCTAAGTCAATAATAGCAATAACAATACTACTTCCTTGGGGCAAATTAATATCTTCTAAATATCCCGCAGCGCCGTTCACAACAACAGGCTCTGGTGGTTTTACCGTCACACACGCAGATAAGAGTAATACTCCCATTAATATGACACTTTTTTGTATAATTGACATAATTATCCTTCTTAAATAATACGTTATGTTAGGGACTTCATTCGAATTAAACCTTCTTGCGTCGCTTGAGCCAGCAACTCCCCTTTCTGATTGAAAAACTGCCCTTTGACCAGCCCTCTTCCTCCACAGGCATTAGGACTATCGACACTGTATAACACCCAATCACTTAAATCGAATGGACGGTGAAACCACATGGCATGGTCAATGGTCGCCATTTTTATGCCCGGTGTGAAAAACGATTTTCCATGAGGCTGTAATGCTGTCACCAAAAAATTAAAATCTGAAGCATAAGCCAATAAATAATCTTGCATACACAGATCACACTGCATTTTTCCGTTCGCTCGCAGCCATACATAACGCTTAGCGGGCTTCTTATTCGGTGTCAGATCATTCATGGGATCCAGCAGGCGCATCTCAAGAGGGGACTCACGCCGTAAATTATCAAACACAGATTGAGGCAATTGCGCTTTTAATGTTAAGGCTAAGTCTTGCTGATTTAATAAAGCATCAGGTCCCGCAACATTGGGCATTTCATCTTGATGCTCAAAGCCTATTTCAGGTGCTTGAAAAGAGCAAGTCATATAAAAAATAGGCCGTCCCTTTTGAATCGCCTTCACCCGTCTGGCACTAAAACTGCCTCCATCTCTGATAATTTCCACATCATAAATAATCGGTAAATGCTCATCACCAGGGCGTAAAAAATAAGAATGCAATGAATGAACTTGCCTGTTAGTTTTAAGCGTTTGCTTGGCCGCACTCAAGGCTTGTCCCATCACCTGCCCACCAAACACATGTCCAAACCCTAAATCTTGACTTTGACCTCGAAACAGTCCTTCCTCAAGCCGCTCCAAAGACAATAAAGACAGCAACTCGTTTAACACTTGACTCATTTCATAACCTTACCGATACACGATGAAATGATTCTACTACTGATAACGCCTAATTTCGACTGTCTGCAGCATTAATTCTGACTTAAGCATCACACTTAACCATCACAATGATCCCTTCTCTCATTACCGCTTCAAACATGGTAAATTGATAGACAATTGATAGACGTGCCCATATTGTGATACAACTCGATTCACAGGCTAACTAAACGTACATGTAAAATTTAATCACAAGACACTGGCTACAAAATCACAAAAAAATGAAACACTTTAATATTAAGTGATCAATATTTTTAATCTATCATTATATTGAGTGCCAAGTTAGGTAAAGATCCTGTCTTTTTATGCTCACATATTTACTGTCACATTTACTATAAAAAGCAATAGAATGGCAACTCAAACTGCATATCACAAAGGTATAGGTATACTATGAAATTAAATTGTGACATGGGTGAAAGCTATGGTATATGGAAAATGGGTGACGACCATGCCTTAATGCCATGGATTGATATGGCCAATATTGCCTGTGGATTCCATGCGTCCGATCCCGATATCATGGCTGATACGATTAACCAAGCTAAAACCCATAATACGCTCATTGGTGCGCATATTAGTTATCATGACAAACAAGGATTTGGCAGAAGAAGTATTCCTCATACACTAGCAGAAATCGATCACTTGGTTGCCTACCAATGTGGCGCGCTAATGATACTTTGTCAAATACAACAAACAGAGATGACCTACGTCAAACCTCACGGTGCATTACATCTTGATATGATGACCAAAATCGAGGTCTATGAAACCATCATACGTACCTTGTCTAAAATCAACTCAAACTTAACTATCCCTCTTAAATTAGTCATTCAAAGCACAATTAATAATATTCCCTATGAAGCCATCGCTCAATATCATAACGTTGAACTAATATTAGAAGCTTTTGCCGATAGAGCCTATGACAATCAGGGATTGCTCCTAAAACGTTCCCATCCAGCCGCGCTATTATCATCTCCCGAACAAATTAAACAACAAAGTTTAAACTTAAGCCAAGGCTTTGTAAAAACCCATGAAGACCGTATTATTGACTTACATGCGGATACTCTATGTGTTCATAGCGATAATAAAACTTCTGTCGCAGAAATCGCTGCTATTCATAAAATCCTCAACCCATAACACAATAGGATGAAACAGAAATAGAAAAGATGATAACCCTTGCTCCTATCACAGAAGATAGTCTCATCATCAACTTCGATGACAAAATTGATTTGTCCATCACTAAAATCATCATGCAGCTAGTGGAGCTGCTCAAACCAGGCTCTTCAAGTGATTTTTTCCCTAATATCATCAAAGAAAACATCCTTGAAATCACACCTTCTTACACACGTTTATTCATCCAATACCGCGCTTCGCAACTTAAGTATGAAGACATCGATGCCGAGCTACAAAGATGGACAAAAACACATTCATCTTTACAAAAAAAAACCTTATCATGCCTGCATGAGCTTCCTGTGTATTATCACCGGGAAGTCGGACTCGATCTCCCTCATTTAGCTCAACACCATCAATTGACTCAAAAAGAAATTATTCAATACCATTCCCAAAAAGAATACCATGTTTATGCGATTGGTTTTGCTCCTGGGTTTGCCTTTCTTGGTGAAGTCGACGCTCAAATTGCCACTCCTCGACGAGACTCACCTAGACTCAATATTCCAGCAGGCAGCGTCGGTATTGCAGAACAACAAACCGCCGTTTACCCTAATAATACTCCTGGGGGCTGGAATATCATTGGTAATTGTCCATTAACCCTCTTTGATATCACATCATCCCCCATGAGCCCCTTTACGATTGGTGATAGAGTCAAGTTTAACCCCATCACTCGTATAGATTTTTTAGCCCTAGGAGGGCATATTGACAAAAATTGGAAATGACAGCACTCAAACGATTAAGTCTTTTTTGAGTCAAGTTTAAATTTGATTACAACACACATATACGTGAAGATTTTTAGCTTTATGAAGGCCATATAGAAAAAAATTGTTTTGCTCAATAGTCACCTTCATGGGCTATTTAATGGCTGGTGATAAAGTCAAGTTTAAATGGAGACCAAATTTGCAAGCATTAGAAGTCATCAACCCAGGTCCATTGAGCCAAATACAAGATTTAGGTCGCTTTGGCGTATCACAACATGGACTCTCTCAAGGTGGGCCAGTTGATCTTCATGCCTATTGCTGGGCCAACTACCTGCTCAATAATGCCATGGCATGCTCGCAAATTGAAGTGACATTAGGTCAAGCCAGCTTTAAAGCACATGATGATCTGCTCTGTAGTCTTACAGGTGCAGACTGCAGAGCAAAAATTGATGACATTCCCCTTAAACCATGGCAAACCTTTAGACTCAAAAAAAATCAAATACTCAGCCTAGGCTACCCAGAACACGGACTGCGCAGTTACCTCGCCATTAAACAGGGTTTTGATACCCCTAAAGTCGCTAACAGTGCCGCCACCGTCATTAGAGACAAGATAGGCCTAGTCGCGCTCAAACAGGGGGATAAATTAAACGGTGCAGGGACACTTAACAATCAAAAAATGCCGTACTCGCACATGCACCATATCGTGCCGTCGCAGTTTCGTCCTCATTACCCAAGTGCTGTCACATTAAGAGTAATAGAGTCCTATCAAGAAGCGCAATTTTCAGCTGCAGATAAACACACTTTCTATCATTCTCCCTATACCGTCAGTCCCTATTGTGATCGCATGGGATGTCGGCTGACAGGTCCTGTCATCTCCGCCCTAAACCAAGATTTAATTTCAGAGCCCATTGCTTACGGTGCTATTCAAATTCCCCCCAATGGACAGCCTATTATTTTATTAAATGACAGACAAACATTAGGCGGATATGCCAAAATAGGTAGCGTAGCAAGAGTTGACTTACCTAAACTCGCACAAGCTAAACCCGATACTCAAATTCACTTTATTCAAGCGAATAGACAAGAACTTCTTCAAGAATGGTTACAATTCATCCATTTTTTCAACTTGCCTTTTTAATTCTTTTCAAGCTGAAAAAATCAGTAAAAACTTATTCGGTGTGGCTTATTTCGTCAGCTCTCTTTATTTATTACTCATTGCCACCATCATTAGTGGGCAGCTATTAATATGAGTTTTATATTATTACAAGCGTTAATTGAAGCAACACATTATAAACATACTAGATTATAAATAAACAATGAAAAGCCGAGCACCTCTCGGCTTTTCATCATCAACAACAGTGGATGTTATATACCCGTGACTGATGAATCCCCAGTTTTTTTACTCACAGGTGATTCCCAGGAAGTTGATTTTATTTGGGAAC
>NZ_CANLZC010000149.1 GCF_947495455.1 uncultured Shewanella sp.
GGATTGATAAAAGACACAGACTTGTGTGACATGTCTACTTTGCTCCCTAATGTGACATCTTTAACTTGCCTTAACACCATCAAAGGACTAACTCATCCATTGAACTCCAGCCATCGTCCAACATTGATGATGCTAAACGATGACTTTAATTGAAATGCTATTTAAGCTCGTTAATTTACTAAATCATTATAAGTGGGTGTCGCTTGCGACAATACTGCCTTTTTTCCGCTACGAATATCAATTGAGACTACTGTTTTAGTTTCTGTCAAACTTTCCAATATAAAAAGACGTTTTCCAGAGGGCGCAAGCTGCATATTTGAGGTGTCTTTTGTCAATTGATAACCATAACTTAGATCATTACCTGAAACCAAAGCATAAGCAGCAGTATTAAAATCATAGGATATAATATCATTCGAATTCCCATCTAATATATACAGTAAATTAGATTCAATATCATAGGCAATCGATCTTATACTAATATTGGCATTATACGCCGATACATCTAGCACTTTATGCCTGCTTCCACTAGATAAATCTACAGAGATGATCGAATTATCCGATGAATTAACAGCTAATAATATATTTTCTTTTTTTGCAATCAACAAGTCAGATAAAGACAACACCGTTGATTGGTTACCACCACTACCTATTTCTGTACTGGAAATAACAATTGCTTCACCTGACTCAAGATCTATTTTAGCAAACACTTGCATCACATGATCAAATACATATAACTGCTTATCTTGTGAGTCTAATGCTACTTCATCAATATTGTCTAATTCATGCCTACCAATAAAAGAAATCAGTACTTCTTTACCCAATATCAGATCAATAGAATAAATACGGTCAAATCTAGAATCATATACGTAAGCAGTTTGTCTTGCAGAATCCACTACGATTTTCTTTGGATAATGAAGCTCGCTATTATCTATTATTATTTGAGAACGTTTTCCATTATAAATATCTATTGAAAATAACAACGGACTACCTATAGAAATAATTTTACCATTATTATCAATACCATAGTCAATAAACCTATTTATTCTTATCCCGTCACCAATGCGGTTTTCAGTAATAACTCGAATTTCACCTGAATTGAGAGAATAATCGGATATATTGCCAGGCTCCACTTTTGAAAAATATAACCTTTCATTTTTTAGATCATACCCCAACGACATCATCGTACCTTGAATTTCCTCTTCATGGTAAGCGTCCTTAATAATGGTTCTATTGCCTGTGGCTAGATCAATATGAAATATTTTTCCACTATTAATGGTTGACGTTGATACATATAAGCCCGTTTTATCTTTATCAAATACCAAATCTGACAGACTAAACAATTCCTCACCAACTCCCCTTGACTCATCGGAAATAATACTTCTATCACCCGTTGTTAAATCAATGGCTAAAATGGCTTTTAATCCAGCATCTGCAACTAATAGGCGGTTTTGGTCTGAATCGACCAACATATTTAATGGAGAAATCAATTCAGGACCTGTACTACCTAACATAGGATACAAAATGTCTTGAGAACCATTAAAACCAATTTGATAAATATACTTAGAATAATTATGTAATACGGACACATAAGCATGACCGCTTTCATGGTGACTGTTTGGAGCCACAGCCACCGCCTTCAAAGAAGGGTTACCATAAGGCACTAAAGGGTGATATTCCCAAATAAGACTTCTATCTCCTGTCGATTTGTTCACCTTAACAAGACCTATTTCATGATCCAGAACAAGAAAATAGTGCTCACCTATACCAATCGAGACCATATCAGAAATGGCCTGAAACTCGATACCTTCACCTATTCCCTGACCAGATAATATCCTACGCCCCAAATGGCTGACCTCAACAAGAGTATCATCAATTAGTTCAACATAATAATAAATATCAGAATAAAACCCATCCTTAATGACACCTTCTGGCCAAGATATTTTAGGCTCATTTCTTACTTGATGAGCAAAGCTATTCTTTGAACCATCATTAAACTCTACTGATACATTAAACGTATTAACTGAATTTTCAATGGGAAGTGTCAGGTTCCAGCTTGTGTCATTAATATCATTTGAATTCAATTCAATGCCGTCAATTGTTAGAGTATGTACAGCATCATTTAATGGTTCTTTTGTATCCTCCTCAACAATCAACATACTAAAAGGGGTTTCCTGAATATAGCCACCTAAATTCGCACCTTCAGAGGGAAAATCAACTTGTAAACTGGGTCTAATAAGATCAGTAACTTCTACGGTAAGCTCAGTAGTATTCGAATCAATACCATCAGTGACCAAAAGCGCTAATTGATAAAAATTATCACCATTGGCATCATGTGGATAGGTAAAGTTAGGTGCAGTTAAAAAACTTAACTGCCTTTCATCATCCAACGAAAAGCGCTCAGCATCCTCTCCTCCTTGAATTGAAACGGTCAATTCATCACCATCTTCATCATCAACCAAAGGAATAAAATCTAATCTAGATATGCCTTCTTCAATTTTAATATGTTCTATCTCAGAGGAGAATCGCGGTATATCTTGTGCATCCTTAACAGTAAATGCCACCTCTAGTTCATCCATTCCCCCCTTTCCATCTGTCACCTGCAATACGATGTCATAAATATTATCTTGATCGCTATCAATCGGCACTTCAAAATTCAAGCTCTGATTTAAGTCAAGTTCTCCAGTTGTTTTATCTAAAGCAAATAAAGCACTGTCTTTTCCAGTTAATAAAGCATAAGTCAGGATATCCCCATCACGATCTGAAGCTAAGGCAATATAATTAACAACTAAGGTGTTTTCATATAAAGTAGCCGAATTATCTGAAGTAAATTCAGGCGAAGCATTACTTGAAGCCTCCTCATTTTCACTATTTCCTCCTCCGCAAGCAGTAAAAAATAGCAAACTAAAAATTACACTAAATACAATCCGAGCATGTCTACTGTGTACCAACATCATTATCTCAATTCCTTTTGTTATTATCTTCAATAAATACCTACTACCTTAATCTTATTTATCATACGACAATATAATAAAACCCGTAATAATAAACAAGTTAACCATTAAGCAGGTTTTTCAATCCTATATAAAATAAATAGCAAGTCAAAAAAATGGTGAAAAATACAACGTTTGTACAATATAAAAATGCTGCTCTTTTTCAAAAGAGCCAAGCATAAAAAATAACTTTCATTCTTAATAAAAACAGATAATTAATAAAAGATTGAATATTCTATTCCATTTGTGAAATCAGATAAATGCCCTAGAAAATCGCTTCATCACAGGTGATAAATACATATCACTGTATTGAACGTCATGTAAATTGTAAGAGTATTAATGATGGCTGTCACAGTTGTTCTTTAGACTGATATCCCATTTTTAAAGCCACTTACCAACGATTAGTGAAAATTCATAGCCAGCCATTATTAATCAGTAACATAGTCAGGTTTTCGCCAGAATGTTAGCCTTTTATAATATGAGGCTGATGTTCCTCATCTTAACACTTAACATATTAAAGTAAGCTACGCGCGAGCCTATAGGCACATATTGGCAACATTTTGAGAAATGTCGTCGTTTATCCCAATAAGCGCAATAATTTCGCCTACAGCAATAAGAATAGGGCCTCTACTTAAATAAAAATTCAATACTAATCAGGGCTCTTCTTGGATGTAACATAGCCCTTTTATAAATAGCAACCTCCAACATATACTAGTCCATCAGCTTAGCCAGAGGATTTAAAATATGCCATTAATGATGGCTGTCCAAATTACACCTATAAATCTTCGTAAAGGCTTCCTCTTCTCATAAACTTGCGTCTAGCTCAATTGCAACAAGTTGCTCACCACAAAGGCGAGCAACTTGTTGCGAATCCATTGCGAATCCAGCACGTGCGATTTGCTGGTGCTTGTTAGTTGTTTATCTACAACAGCAATAAATTATTTTCCCAAATATAGAGCAAATCATTTACTTTCACATTACTGCCGGGTGGCAGCCATAAATTTGTTTCTTGGTGCTTTGCCCCCATTCGATGATAAAAATCGCGTGCATTTGAGTTATCTTCTAAAACCTCAAGGTATAATCCCTTATGGCTATAGTTTTCATCAGCCCATTTAGCAATTAAATGCATTAGCTGTTTACCAATTCCTTTACCTTGATAAGTCCTTGAGACATGCAAGTTATCTATGAATGTTCCCCATCTAGCACTTTCATTACCAAAAGCACAAATAAAACCACAAATGTTATCACCATCAATGGCAACCAAAACATATTGGTTACTCTTTGGTGAGGATAATCGATTTGCCCAAGAGTTTCTCCGCTCCACCCAAACATCATTATCAAGAAATTGATCAGGGAATATTCCCCGATATGATTCACGCCAACTTTCAGCATGTAAGTTAGCTAAAACCTCTGAGTCATTAATGTTGGCAACTCTGTATAGCATTTACTCGTAAACTCCGATAACAACTAACCTTTGTATAATGCACATGCGCGTTCTTCTTTTATTAATAATCAATAGATTACCATCAAAGTACGCTACTAACCACTGATAAATATACAAATTAGAAATATATTATTTACATAAAAAGCGCACATAAATCACCAGCATCGAGATCTGTAATCAAAACTGAGTAACTAAAAATGAGGATTTAGTACTTATAACCAAGGCCTATTTCAACCTTGGCTATATCTTTACGTTCAAAACAAGCTTGACTAAAATTTAGCACCCATATTAATTAAGGTGCAGTTTGGACCACTACCGTTAATTGCGATTCTAACCGGAGTTTTTGACGCGAACATTGTTAATGCCACTGAAAGTGCTGATGCTGTAGCAACCTCAGTTGAAGATGGAGATAACCACACACTATTAGTGGTACATCCAGTGTCTACACTTCCATTTTTACCTTCAGTGAGATTTTTAAGAAAGACTTTTGCTCTACCATCAGAATATGCGTACACGCTTGCAATATCTGCAGTCCAAATATTAGACGCATTTGCGGTTAAAGGTGAAAGTAATATCAAGATGCTTACGACAAGATTAATGCCTTTGTAATTCATTTATATTATCCATGTATGATTGATTATATGTTAACAGTACATTCAACAGCAGCATAACCTTCTATACTGCTCGCCCTTTTTTAAACAAATCATTAAGTTAGAATACACTGCTAACCCAAAATCATACAATGACCATAATAAAAAATCAAACACTTACCGATTCGTAAAAAACATACAGCAGTATTCACCAGAACCGACTCACTCTTTTTAAGAGCCATCTTGTTAATTCTGGATGTCCGAATAATTCCGAATAATTTTGCTTTTAGCTTTGGCTACCCGACTGATATCCCATTTTAAAGCCACTTATCAGCAATTAGTACCTAGTGGTAAAGCTAAGTAAACCGAAGAAAGTCGCCACTATTTATCTAAAATACGGCCTGTATAAGAAAGATGGTTGTTATCTTAATGATGGCGCTTTGGAGAAAGCGCCAAAAGCTTAAAATTAACTTTTGACGTTATGGTCTCTTGTTAACTTTACTTTGCCACAGTATGACCGTATGGAAATAATAACTTAGCTTCAGGCCCATATTCAAAGTCATAATTTATTTTCAACTTATGGCTGGGAATTAAAAGTTCCTCCGAAATCCTCCGCTCTAATGCCGAGCCTTGAACCCCCTCATATGGTGTGGCTCCATATTTTTCTTCATAAAAGCTAACGTCTTCATCTGGTCGTAATATATTATGACCACTGAAATAGACGCCTAATACTTTATACTCACCTTCATCATTTGTTTTAGTCGACACATCAATACTAATTTCACGGCTTTTTCCGGGAATCGCATAAAACCTACTGTGGTACGTCGACAAAACATCAGAAATAAATGTAAAAGAATCGTCGAATTCTGAATATTTTTGACAATCAAATACACTATTAAACTTAGACGTTTTAAAACTATCTCTTAATTGACCTTTGCTATTAAAAAATATCTCAAAAATCATACCGTCTAATAAAGCCTTTCTAGTTTTTGCATGCAGGTTGGTTGATCTTTCACGAAACCGTGTAATAAATGCGCTTAAATCTCTAGCATTTCCACAGGCTGCCTGGTAAACATTTCTACCTAATACAAAAACAGTATCGACATCAGCATCATTTAATGATGCTACCGTAAGTTTAGTTGCGACAGGGTTTTGAGTGTACCAATTATGACTTTTCAAGTCCCTAATTTCAGTATGCATCAGCTTATCAGAATCAATGTGGAATAACTCATCAGAAATAGCTTCGTTTGAATATATTTCTATTGACGAACCAAGACTCAGATTAAAGAAGAAGTCACCCGATAAAGATGTATGTTCCCATGATGTTTGCTGCCCTTTTGTTGAAACAGAAAGGGAATTTCTAACCCTTTTAAACATATCCTCAATCGGAATATCAGGGACAGCTATATGTTGTAGTAAAGCTTCTGTGTATGCGCCATTACTTTTTAAACCATCACTAGCAACCTCTCCAGGTGAAGTAGAATAAGCAATAATGGTTCCTCTTGGAGCATATACTGGAGCTAAACCATCAAGGTTTGGGTCGCGGTTCCATGCTCTTAAGTACGGATTATTCCTACACGCATCAAGAATAATAATATTTGTTTTATTCTTACTCTTCTCCATAATTTCAATGATTTTATTCAATGGATAAGAAGAATACCTTGCGTCAATTTCCGATTTAAAATCAGAGTCAACAGCCGTAATATAATTCTCTCCTTCTATCTGCATTCCATGACCCGCAAAATAAAACAGACCAATATCATTACTATTTAAATTATCTCTAAAGGAGTTGACTGATTCATCTATAGATTTCTTGGTAGCATCTTTCAGTTTAATAACAGAGAAGCCAAAATCCGATAGTTTTTGACTCATATCCTCAGCATCATTTGTCGCATTCACTAATTTGTTACTAGGGTAGGCTCCATTACCTAAAACCAGTGCCGTCATTTTCCTTTTCAAGTTACAGACTCCTTATTGTGAGTAAATTTAATCCTTTGTATAACGTGCATACACGTTTTCCTTTTATTAATAATCAATAGATTACCATAAAATCACGCATAAACCACCAACATCAAAATCTGTGCTCAAAACTGAATAAGTAAAAATGAAAAAATAGGCTTGACTCAACGGGAGCTTCCATATGAGTCTATGTTGCTTTAGTTACGCATAATACGGAGTGGTTTTTGTATTATTACATAGAGTGACACCAAAACCGTCTAATGTTTGACTTCATGCTGGAAGCGCTTGTTAAATATTTTGACCACGAAGCTCAATAAATTGCCTTGAAAATTCTTTAGCCAAATCTCTACTTTCCGTAATTGTAATACTCTCATTGTTGTATTGAGCATTACTTGTCCAGTTATATGAACCATGTATAACTTTACATAGATCAATTATGCAGAACTTATTATGCATTAACTTTTTCCCCCACAAAGAATTTGGAGAAACCTTCTTATAGTCAATCCCCCTAGAAAAAAAATCTAAACCATACTTATCAGTGGTCTCATCGTCATTCACGATTACTCGAACATTAATACCTTTTTTGTGTTTCAGACGAAGCTCATTTCCAATATCTCTATCTGTGAACCACGCGACAGCTATCCAGATAGTAAATTCCGTCGATTGGATTGAATCAATTATTTGTTTTTTTATTTCTTGGAAGTGTGCCGCTATTTGTACGGGATCTTTCAGCTCAGCACCAGTGACTTTAAAAATACCTAGATCATCTTTTTCCAAGAGGTAACCATCATGCTTTATGATTTCACTTAATTCTGAAGCTATATCATCAGGGTTACTGACTTTTCGGCTATCCGAGATTGCCTCTATTAAGCTCTTAAACTCTGGGGTTCCGTTAATCTCCTTTAACCGCTCATATGCATATTCATTTCTAGACCATGCATTTGGAAGACCCTCACGCGTATATTTATCAGAAAGCCCGAACGCATTGAAAAATTTAATCAGCTCTGGTCCAGACATATAAGGAGTCGAAGCCCCATCGCCAGTAATGTATGGCTTTATTGCATTTAGTGTAAGCTCTGAAACCTTCAATTCTGATTTCTCTCCGAACTATGAATCTGATGACACTTAACAGTTTATTCAACAGCAGGATAATCTTCCTGGCTGCATACTCTCTTTTATAAAACAAATAATTAAGCTAGAGTACACAGCTAACCTGTTGTTGTAAAATGATTATCAAACGAAAATTAACTATTTATCAACAGAAAATCAAGAAAAAACATCTAATACCAATTTCATCACATTCACTCATTAGTTATAATTCACTGTATTATATTTAATTTATCTCAATATACACAACTCTTTAGACCAATACCTTAAGCTAAGATGAAATAATATTGTGCGATCACAAGAGTAACCTTTTTGAGTTCGAAACATCGACCGCTCCTTAGCCCCCTTTCTTTTCCTTACCAATTTTCAAAAAATAGAATGTAGGTAGCTAAATTAGAATGAATTCAAAAACCACCACCTAATCCACTTGACTTTACCTTTATTATACTCTTGCCTTTGCTTTCATACCCGTGTAGGCGCAAATGTGAGCTTGGTTATTATCGCCCTTCTTTAATTTAGTAATGGATGAATAAGAACAAATAAACATTGGCAATAATGCCTTTAAAGCTCGACATAACCTATATTGGCTCACTCAATGCTATAAATTACCGCCAGCAGGAATAATGTGATTAACTTGTGCCGTCCCCGTTGCCAACCCATAAACATTTGAATAATCGAGGGTAATAGTGAGAGCATTACCTGTCGGATTATTAAACAATCCCGTATAATTTCCATTCGACACAGTTCCCCCCCATCCAACACCTTGCATTATCAATCTGATGAGAGGATGCTCCATGATAATTGCCTGACCATCAATAGTGATTGTCGGTCCCCCCCCTGCATATCCAGCTGGAGCAGCGGCCCCACCTGCAGTGTTAACACCTGCTACAGTCCCCAGTAGGCATCTAAATTCGCCATTTCAGCTCTGGATAAACCGAGCTCACAAACAACGCCCATCCTACCCGTGAAACGCACTCCTATATCACCCGAAGTGCCTATATAACGATTATTGGTATTACGATTATAAATAATATACATCCCCGCAAATCCAGCCATACCCGCAGGAATTTGAGCCGGCCCAGCAGCCAAAGTACCAGCAATATCGGTAAGTCTATCTAAATTATTCAAAGTATAAGTAATTGTGCCCATTGTTATCTTCCTTGCTTTAAACGTGAAATCTTAGTGTTAGCAACAAAAAAGCAAACAGCATGCCAAAAATAAGAAAACCAACAATGACAAATTGGCCTAATTAATGCTTAAAGATAAAGCACCAATCCAAGTTAAAAGAATCAATACATGTCTGACACAAACACTCAACCCCGTTTTATGGAACAACTAAAAGCCCTTAAAGATACCGATGCAGCACAATTAAGCAACCTAGGTGAAGACAAATGGATAAAAATCAGTGATGAGGCAATTCATCAACTTAAAAGATGGGGTCGACTCACTCAAGCTTATACTGCCGCTCTAAAGGTTTTTGACAATAATAGCAATATCGAAAATGCACACCTTGTCAAAGAAAAAACTCAATCCCTCCATGCACAGCATGAACAGATCATCGAAAAGATCTCAGATATCTTGTTAGAACTACCTGATCCTAAAAATACAAGAAGCTTCGATCAAGGAAAAGACAAAGAAAACCGTCTTGCTCTTAAGTCAATCATTGAAAATATGCAAAATGATGTCGATGCCACCTTTGAATCATCCACCAAAAGTATCGCTAAAATCGATCAATTTATTGCCTCTTCAGGTGTCACCCGCTACGGAAAATTGGCCTGTGAAAAGCATGGCGATGATTTTACACCTCCAACGTCGACACCTGAGGAATAATTATTATTATCCCACTTGTATCTAGACTTCACATCAATTAAACCATGTCAGGTGATTATCAGTTCAAAGGCCATAATAATGGCCTCTTTGAGCAAAAAACAAGCCGTTCCTTAGCATCCTCAATTTTGACAAATAAACGACACGGCATTCATGATCTGATCGATAGGGATTGTCGAACTGGTCCTTAGATACGGATATTGTTAAGAACGAGCAGCCTTCCTAATCTCACTCTTTATTACTAGAAGAAGTGAGAATTCACGACTTACCATTAAGCGAAGCTTAATATATAGGAAGCCTGCGGCAGGGTGAGGTTTTACGTTGTAAAACGCACCGAACGAGATGTATGGACTCCCTTCCCTCGAAGGAGTACGGTCTGAATTTGACCAATTAGCCAATGGAGCCCACACA
>NZ_CANLZC010000150.1 GCF_947495455.1 uncultured Shewanella sp.
CCATGAAAGTTCCCAAATAAAATCAACTTCCTGGGAATCACCTGTGAGTAAAAAAACTGGGGATTCATCAGTACTCGTGATACTTCAAGATGCATGTTTTCAGAGTGCGTATAAAGTGCCTAATTCAAGGCGCATGATTGCAGAAATGCTTATTGCCTTTTCAAGTTATGTAACACAGAAGTAGGTGCTTTTACCCACTCCCAACGGGTTGGTTTAAAAGCCTTTTATATTGCGTTATTGAACTTTGACTTAGAATCACTAAGCCCGCTGTTCAAAGCCTTGTCTAAAAGGCTTTTAATTCCAACTGAATCCTGCATCTTGAAGTATCACGAGTATAGGTATTTAATTGCTTTTACGATAAAATGTGTTTTCATTATTGGTGTTAGCTGGACTGTAGGTGTCACTTTGGATTCTAAAATAATTTCTGATGGATATGTGGATAGGTTTGCTGGTATAGGGCGTTTATACGGGCAAGCGGCATTGACAGCATTTGCTCATTCACATGTGGCTGTTGTGGGAATTGGTGGTGTGGGCACTTGGGTGGCGGAATCATTAGCAAGAAGCGGCATTGGTGAAATAACCCTGATTGATTTAGATGATATTTGTGTTACCAATACCAATAGGCAGTTACACGCTTTAAAACAAACGATAGGTCGGTCTAAAGTTGAAGTGATGGCTGAGCGTATTCGCGAGATTAATCCTGATTGTAAAGTGAATGAAGTGGAAGACTTCATTACTGTGGACAATTTAAATGATTATTTTGTTGCTAAAAAGCAGGGTGGAAGTCTTGATTATGTGGTTGATTGCATTGATGCTGTAAAGCCAAAGGCCGCACTTATTGCTTGGTGTAAGCGACATAAACTGCCTATCACTGTGATTGGTGGGGCTGGAGGACAGTTAGATCCTGTTCAAGTTCAGGTTGCTGACTTAGCCAAAACATATCAAGATCCTTTGCTCGCAAAAGTGCGTAATTTATTGAGGCGCGAGTATGGTTTTTCTAAAAATACGGCTCGGCGTTTTAGTATTGAAGCGGTATTTTCAACGGAGCAATTGGTCTATCCACAAAGTGATGGTAGTGTTTGCCATACAAAAGCCACGGCCGAAGGGAGTATGCGTATGGATTGTGCTTCTGGTTTTGGTGCTGTAACGGTCGTGACGGGAACCTTTGGCTTTATTGCTGTGAGCCGCGTTTTGATCAAGCTAGCCAAAAAAACGGTCAGTAATTTAGGATAAATAGGGCAAGATGAAACTGTTACTGAAAGCACGGTCAGACTTTTTTCGCTCATCGATAGTGCTTAGATAATGAATGGTTTCAATCAATCACTTCATAAAAATTGCAAGCCAGTGCACGTTCATTTTGGATTATCTGTACAGCCATTTTGGCACATTTGCCACATTGACTGGCGACGCCCAGACGATGCTTAACATCAGTCAAAGATTCATCTCCTTGATTTACAGCTTCTTTAATTTGAGTATCTGTGACAGCATGACAAATACAGACGTACATTAATGAGATCCTACTAATATTGAGTAATGTAAGTGTAAATGAAAATAATTCTCACTGCTAATAACTGATTGGAATAACGGAGGCGATTTTTGTTCGAACAGGTCAAAGGAAAATGTTTTATTTCATCTTTACCCGTGAAGTATCACGGGAATTAATAGCCTTTTTCAAAATCAATTTGATGCAGTAAGGTTTTGCTGTTTATCCAACGTGAGTAATTTTGTGAAAAGATCTCAATAACCTGCTCAGGGAAACTCGGTGCTGCTATATGGGGAGTGATGATGACATTGTCAAGGGACCAAATTGGATGTGCTTTGGGAAGGGGTTCTTGATTAAAGACATCAAGGATAGCGTGTTGTGTTTGATGTTGGCTAAGTTGGTTAAATAACGCATCGAGATCTAATACATTTCCTCGACCTAAATTAAATAGAACCCCATTGGGTTTGATGAGTGATAATGTCTCTTTATTGAGAATGTTATCAGTATCTTGAGTATTAGGTAGAATACTGGCAATGGTATCGGCATGGGGTAAATAATGATGGAGCTTACTTAAAGTATCAATGCTATTGAAATGAGGAGCGGGTTTGGCGCTGCGATTAACGCCGACCACTTTCATACCAAAGTGTCTGGCTGTTTTAGCAATATGTTGGGCAATGGAGCCTGTGCCTAGTAGTAGTAAGGTTTGTCCTTGTAGGCTCTTAAAGCTCTCTGGACGCCATATTTTATGTGATTGTTGTTGCTTATACTGTCGATGATGTCTGTGATGGGCTAATAAGTACCCAAAAAGGTATTCACTCATTAATGGACCAAAAATACCTCTTATATTGGTGAGCTTATAATCTTTTCTGAGCCTAGGTTTAATGAGTGCTTCTATGCCTGCAAAGGTCGATTGTAGCCACTTGAGTTGATAAGCATGGGGCAATAAGGGCGCGGCGAGTTCAGGCTCTGCCAACCAAATATCGGCTTTTTGAATATTAACGGGTGCATCATCAAGTAAATACAGATCTGGAAGTTGGCATGAAGTGAGTAATTGTTTATAACAAGCATTATTTTTGGTAAGCAAGAATAATTTGTGTTTCATTACTCCTCCTAGGCTGGCTATAAATGACACTCATGAATATCGTGACTCGCCTACATTGAGTGTAGAACAGATCAGCGTGAAGTGGGGAACAAAGATAGCGCTTTATCAGGATAATTAGTAAAAATCCCATCCACTCCAGCTCGAAATAAATTAGACATATCATCAATATTATCAACAGTATAAACAAATACTTTTACCCCTCTTTGATGGGCGTCATCAATAATCTTCGGCGTCACAAAATTAATATCTAAATGAATGGAATAAGCCTTTAATTTTGTGGCGACTCTGGCTAGTGCTAAAGGGATCCCACTTATGATAGGGGCGATATCAGCTGTGGGGAAGACTTGCTTGAAGCTGGCTAAAAAAGGGAGGTTGAACGACGAAATAAGCAATTGATCTGAACTAAACCCTAATTCACTCATTAACTTAGGGTAGATATTGATAAAGGGTTGTAAACTATTAAGGCCCTTGAGTTCAATATTGACTTTGCAGGGAAAGGCTTTTAAATAGTCCATGATTTCCCAAAGCGTGGGAATAGGTTCGCCTTGTACTAATGTGCTTTGTACGGCTTTGATACTGCTTTGCTCAATCAGAGGGTGATTGAGCTTGGCGTTATTAAGGCGACTGTCATGATAGACGAAGAGTTGGCCTTCAACATTATGAACGTCCAATTCAACGGCTCTAGCACCCAATGCCATTGCTTTTTTCATTGCTGCTAAGGTGTTTTCTGGTGCATGAGCACTTGCACCTCTGTGAGCAAAAATTTCCATAAATTAGGCGCCGTTGACCTTATCGTTTTCCATTATGTTCGAATCAATCCCTGATTATCTTTTAAAGATGTATTGTTTATATGGACTTCTAATTGAGGATAGGCGAGCTCCAATTGGTTTTCACGGAGTTTTTTACTAATGAGTTTATGTAGCTTATGCCTTAATGGCCAGCGAGCACTCATCTCTTTAGCATAGGCACGTACTTCGAAATTTTGAGTGTGTTGTCCAAAACCGGCAAACCAGACTTCTGGTTCAGGAAGTTTTAAGGCATCTTCACACTCTTGAACGGCTTGATATAAGGCGGCTTCGACACGAGAAGGGTCGGAATCTCGAGCAACAGAAACATCAATAATAACGCGCGTAATAGGATCGCTTAATGACCAATTAACCAGTTGCTCAGTAATAAAGGCTTTATTGGGAACAATAATTTCTTTTCTATCCCAATCAATAATGGTGGTTGCCCTTATTTGAATTTTACTGACAGTCCCGGTGAGATCGCGAATAGTCACGGTATCACCAATACGAACAGGTTTTTCAAATAAAATAATTAAGCCAGAAATGAAGTTGGCGAAAATTTCCTGTAATCCAAAACCTAAACCGACTGAGAGTGCGGCAACAAGCCATTGCAATTTAGACCATTCCATTCCTAGGGTCGAAAAGCCCGCTAAAATACCAAAAAAGACCACGAGATATCGACTGACTGTGGTAATAGCAAAGCCTGTACCGGGACTTAAATCCAGTTTTTGTAAGAGGATCAGTTCCATTAGCCCTGGAAGGTTAGTGGCTATCATCAGTGAAAAACTGACAATAATAATACCGAGTAATAAGGATTTGAGTGTGATAGGTAATTGTTGCTCCATACCATTAATGGTGCTATTACTGCTCCAGAGGGTGACACCATCGAGTAGTGAAAATAAGGCGGTATGGGTTTGTGTCCATAGGCCGATCAGACTGGCAAGAAAGGCCAGTAATAATAATGAGCGGACTAGGCCTAGTGACTGGCTTGAAATGGTTTCAAGATCCACTTCGGGCTCTTCATAGGTTTCAAGTTGTTCATTAGTGGTGGAAGTGCTGTCTTCTTTTTCTCTTTGAGCAAGCTGTTCAGCTCGTTTGGCTTTGGCCCTTTCAAATGCAATGCGTCGTCTTTCAATTAACATCCAACGTTTGATAAGTTGGTAGGTCATTAAAAAACCAAGTCCAAAAAGCAATGACAGTTGAAGCTGAAGCAACATTTGAAAAGCGGTGTAGTAATAACCTTGAAAAGCCAATATGGCGCAAGCGGGTGGCACTGTCATTAGCATAATCCATAAGAATTTTTGGATTAGTCGCTTGTTTTTATCATTTTGGTGAGTATGACTATATCGTTTAGATAGCGAGAGGATGTCTTTGTAAAACCAAAATAACATGATGCAAAAAATGATAAAGGCGCCTCTACCAATACTGTTTCTGACAAGGGAATTATCGAGAATTTGTGTAAAACCCATGACACCTAAAAACGGCACAGACATAATAATAAATTGCCGTAAACGTATTTGACTGGTGCGAATAAGGCCTCTAGGGCCTTTAAAGTGGCTGATTAATAGTCCTTTATCAAGGGCTAATAGATAAGCGACTCGATAGAGTAAATAAAACAAGCCGATGGAAGAGAGTGCCATACCCATTGCTGAGGCAAGGTTGTGAGGCGATAAATATAAAATAATACCTGCGACAATAATAGGAGAGGGTTTGATTAAACTGTAGCTAAGGGAGTTTGTGAGTACGCTGAAGGTATTGATAAACTTATCTTGAGTGACATTACCGACGTTGGCCAGATCACGCTTAACAGCTGCCTTAAATTTAGGGGTGAGAATATCTTGCAGTACTAAACTTAAGACTACAATGATAATCCACCAAGACCAAGCGGTATTTTGTTCTTTAAACGAGCTTTTTAATTGCTGCCAAGGGGCTTGTTGAGTGAGCCATTGCCAACTTTGCAATAAATCTACGCCCCAGAGTTTACTGATACTGCTGGCATTGGGAACCCAAAATAAATGCTCATTTAAGGTGTTCTTTAAGGTTAAGTATTGTTGAGTTAACTGTTCATTACTGACCCTAAGATCCGCGAGTTTACTTAAATATTGATCATAACTTTGCAGTAGCTGTGTTAATAGTAGCTTTTGTGAGTTCAGTAACTTTTGTTGCAGTGCGGAGAAGTCAGTCGCTTGTGCAAGTTGCTGTGAATTAATATTAAGACTTTGTTCGAGTTGATAGCGAGCGAGTCGAGCGTTGGCTATTTTGGTTTGTAATTGCTCTTGATCGGGTGGTTTAGGCAAGGATTGAAGGATTTGTAAAAACTGTTCACCAAAGGCTGAATTGAGTTTGATCCATCCGATTTGCTGTTGAATACTGGCGAGCTGCTTGGCTTGAACTTGATATTGTTTCTCAGCTTTCTCTTGCTGACTCACAGTGAGGCTGATGTTATTAGTGAGCTGCTGAAGCAATAACCCATATTTTTTATTATCTTGGCTGAGTTGTAGGGTTAAGGGGTTGGTGTTTTCATCTGTTTGGATCTGACTGTCGGCAATAGCTGCTGAGGTTTTTTGTTGTCTTTGTTTGGCAATTTGTGAATTGATATCTTCAATTAAGGCTTCTTGTTGCGCTAATTGTTGGCGAACGAGTTGCAATTGCAATTGATTCAGTTCAATACGTTTTTGGCTACTGGCAAGCTCTGCTTCTAGGGTTGAAACGGTTTGATCATATAAGGTTCTTTGAACTGATAATAAAGACGTTTCTGAGTTTTGGCTTTCAATAATTGGATTTTTTTGGTGTTGTTGTAAATTATCTCGAGCATCACTAATTTCACCGGGCAGCGCATCTCTATTTTTTATCAGTCCATTAATTTTACTGCTTAAGGTGACTTCAATTTCTTTTAATTCCGATAAGCGAAGGTATGCCATTGAGGCTTGTTGATTAAGATCTTGTTTATTAGACCAAGCGAGTTTAATACTGGCGCTGGTTAGTTGAGCCGCAAGGCTTTGTTTATGGGCATTGAAATTTTTTAGCAGATCGTCGGCATTTTTTTCGGTTGCTTTAAGCTTTTCTATTTCAGCTTGTATTGAGGCCACTTTTTCTTCAGTGGTCGGTGTTTTTTTTGTCTCTGTCGTTGTTATTCCTATGCGTTTATCTAACTGCAGGGGATCTGCGCCATAGACAGACAAAGAGGTGAAGCAAAATAGGAATAATAAAACACGGTACATGAAGAGACTGCATTATTTGAGAAACACAGGTTTCATACTAGCTAAGTTCTCAACAGAAAGAAATCACTGCTGGGCAACTTTTGTTGAACTTTAAATAACGTGGCGCTTATTGTTAATATATAGATTTAATTGTTGCTTTTGTGTTGTTTTATGCGGGCAGTAAATTAAAGAAGTAGAAAGCTCAAGGCCTAAGCCCCTTGCACTTTTAGAGAGCAAAAGGGGCTGACAGAAATTAGCAGTGCTGTTTTGTCATGGCAAAGTGCTCACCCATGCGAGTCACAACTTTAGGGGCTAGGTTTTCAGCAAAGCGCTCGATGGCATCTTTTTCAAATAACATGACAACTGTGCTGCCGAGCTTGAAACGCCCCATTTCATCGCCTTTTGCTAATGTGATAGCATCAGGACCCGATGTCGAATAATCCCAAGTGAATACATCTTTTCCTGTGGGTGGAGTGACAGTGCCAGCCCAAACGGTTTCGATACTCGCGACTATGGTTGCGCCAACGAGCACCATGGCCATAGGGCCAATTGCCGTTTCAAAAATGGCCACAACGCGTTCGTTTCGCGCGAAGAGTTCTGGTACATTTTCAGCTGTTAATGGGTTAACAGAAAAAAGCTCTCCGGGAACGTAAGTCATTTTAGACAAAGTGCCTTCAATGGGCATATGAATACGATGATAATCTTTTGGAGCAAGGTAAATCGTAGCAAAATCCCCATCCATAAAGCGTTTCGCGTCATCGCTCTGATTGCCTAATAAGGCTAAAGCAGAATAATCGTGGCCTTTGGCTTGAAAAATACGCCCTTCTTTAATGGGGCCAAGTTGACTGATTGCGCCGTCTACAGGATGAATAATTGCATTGTCTTGCTCGTGCAAAGGGCGTGCGCCAGGTTTTAATGGGCGCGTAAAAAAATCATTGAAACTGCGATAGGATTCTGGTCTCGGATCTGCAGCTTCACTCATGTTGACCTTATACTTTTTGATAAAGCCTTTGATGGCGATAGTCGTGATTGCTCCCATTTCTGCGCTGGCGAGTTTGCCAACAAGGCGAGACAATAAGTGTTTGGGTAACAGATACTGTAAAGCAATTTTTAACTTGTCCAATGTGTGATCCTTGTGCTCTTATTCGTCTGGGCCAACTTTAAAATGACGAGCGTGTCGCTGTTCATCTAAGCTGGCAATGATTTTATGGTAATTTTGATAACGATCGCTGCTAATCTCACCTGCATCATAGGCGGCTGTAATAGCACAACCTGGATCATTGAGATGTTTACAATCTCTGAATTTGCAGGTACCAAGATAGTCTCTAAATTCAATAAAGCACCAACCCACACGCTCAGCGGGTAGGTGCCAAAGTGCAAATTCACGTACACCGGGGGAATCAATGAGATCGCCACCCTCTTGAATATGGAGTAGTTTAGCGGTTGTAGTGGTATGTTGACCTAGGCCTGAGTTTTCTGAAATATCCCCAGTGATTAATGCAGCATCTGGCATAATGGCATTAATGAGTGATGATTTACCGACGCCTGATTGTCCAACAAACACACTGACTTTGTCTTTCATTAACTCATGTAATGTATCAACACCTTGAAGTAAAGTGCTGCTGACTTTGTAAACTGGGTAGCCGATGTCTCTGTATCGCTGAAGAGCGGCTTCAATGGCTTCACTTTCTTCTTCTGAAATCAAATCGATTTTATTCAAAATGATAATAGGGGTAATGCCTGTGTCTTCAGCGGCGACTAGGTATCGGTCAATAATTTGTGTGCTAAAGCTAGGTTTGACTGATGAAACAATGAAAATTTGGTCAATGTTTGCCGCAATAATTTTCACACCATCATACAGATCGGGGCGTGACAATTGAGAATGTCGAGGGTGGACGGCTTCAACTACACCGACAATGGCAGTGGGGTTACCTTGGTTAATATGTTGAGATAATCTTACAATGACCTTATCACCTGTAACTAAACTCTTAATATTTCTTCTAATATCACACCTTGAGATCAACCCGTCTTGTGTTTCAACGTCGGCATGTTGGCCAAAGCGAGAAATAATCGTGCCTGCTTGTTCATTGCCTAAAGAGCTGTCTGGAAGCGCTATTGAGGACTGTGATTTATCATGCTGTTGTAGCTTTTTTTTATGATTGGTCCGCATTCGGCGTAATTGACCATGGCTTAGTGGTTTCTTTTTACTCACAGAATCGTCTTCGTCATTTTATAAGGCTTACTCATCTTGATTTGTCTAAAGTGCAGTAAGGCTAATTTTGTGTCAGTCACTCGCACTCACCTTATTCAATTCAAGCTAGTATCAAAAGTGGTACGAGTATAGATAAAGCAGTATGATACACGGTCTTAAAGAAAAAAGCCTAAATTTAGATAAAACAGATGAAGAGGATGCTATGACTGCCGATGCCAGCAACCTAATATGGGTCGATTTGGAAATGACGGGACTTGATCCTAGCGTCGATAAAATTATTGAAATTGCAACGATTGTGACGGATAAAGAATTGAATATTTTAGCTGAAGGACCTGTATTGGCGATTTATCAATCTGACGCACAACTTGCCTTGATGGATGAATGGAATCAGACACATCATGGTGGATCTGGGTTAATTGAGCGAGTGAAGGCTAGCCAAGTGAATGAGCAGCAAGCGATAGAGGAGACGATTGCTTTTCTATCTGAACATGTGCCAGCAGGTGTATCTCCCATGTGCGGTAATAGTATTGGGCAAGATAGACGATTTTTGAATCGATATATGCCAGAGTTGGAAAATTATTTTCATTATCGTAATATTGATGTCAGCACCATAAAGGAGCTCGTAAATCGTTGGCAACCTCAAATAATGAAAGATCTGACGAAAAAGAATGCCCATCAAGCCTTACTGGATATTCAAGAATCCATTGCTGAATTGCAGTTTTATCGCGAAAAAGTATTTAAAATTTAATCAGTCGGTAAGTTTATTTACAAGAAGGGGTTGCAGTACAGCGAAATTCTCCTATAATGCGGCCTCAACTTTACGGGCTTTGTTTAGTGTAAAGTGGAAATGATGCAAGATTAACTCGGTTGATAAGGTAATGGATACCTTAGCAGTTGTTTTAAGAAAGCACATATAGTGATGCGAGATTAGCTCAGTTGATAAGGTTGAAAGTTGATACCTTACAGTTGCGTTATAATAGCAAAAAGAAGCGACATTAGCTCAGTTGGTAGAGCGATACCTTGCCAAGGTATAGGTCATCGGTTCGAACCCGATATGTCGCTCCAAGATTTAAATATAACAACATGATTTGCTTAGTTGTTGATTATATCGATGATGAAGCGATACCTTGCCAAGGTATCAGTCATAGGTTCGAACCGTTCTTTATTGAAAGAAAGGTCGCTCCAAATATTTAGATAGCAGTAAAAACATGCGACATTAGCTCAGTTGGTAGAGCGATACCTTGCCAAGGTATAGGTCATCGGTTCGAACCCGATATGTCGCTCC
>NZ_CANLZC010000151.1 GCF_947495455.1 uncultured Shewanella sp.
AATAATAATAATAATAATAATAATAATAATAATAATAATAATAATAATAATAATAATAATAATAATAATAATAATAACAATAACTCGACTCAAAGGAATGATACTACTCACCATACCCTTTTCAGCCTCATGGGGGGCAATGATGATATAGTTGTGACTAATAGTACAGCACTCAATGAGCCACCTAATATCGGTTTAGATACAGTATTGTCTACTCCTTTGAATAGCAATATCAATATAAGTGAGAGCATCGATAGAATTGTGAGTAATATAGATAGTATTGATGAGGAGAAAGACGCTGGGAGCACATTGGTTTCTCGACGGAGTGATGTTAATCAAAACAATAGTAATCAATATCTACAGACAATCGATGAGACATCAGCATGGTCGATGCGTAGTAGCAAAGGCTCGACGAGAAATAGCAAAGGGCCAATGAGTAATAAACAAGAGTCGATAACAGAGCATTCTGATCCCATTACCAATGTCATTAACTCTAAAATGATCGATAGAAAAGCCGCTGTGGATGCTTTACATTCACCTACCGCACCAGGTTTTCAATGTTCTAATCCATCCTCATTGTTAGAAGATACAACTGGCTTAAATGCTTCAAGGAATTCACCGCCTAATCCATTATTGTCACGGAATCCTGTTCAAAGTCCTGCTCCATCTGACAATGTTGCAAGCCCTTATTCGCACCAAAATATGTTAAGCATTGATCATCAAGCTGGGGGGGGAAACCAGCAACAAAGCACTGTTGACCCCGTTGAATTGCTAGAGTCATTGTATTTATTTGCCTCAAATGTATCAAAAAAGGCAATGACCTCAACCTTTTCCACTGGTATCACATCCTGGGGGCGCACAGACAGAAAGGCGGCAATCGTCTCTGAGTATAAGGATACGTTAAAAAAATTATATAAAAAACTTAAAACGGAAGAGAAGAAACAGGCTAGGAGCAATCATTTGGTTTATCCTACAAGCAATGAGGCTTCTCAGATAAGTCTGCCATTTTATCATGAAGAATTTCTTATGCATACATTGCCCATACTCATCGATGGCTTAATGTGTATCACCTTTCTCATTAGAGGTCAACAGTCTGAAGCAAGTGTGCCGACTAATACTATTACCACGTCAGCGAAAAATTTAGTACTACGAGATAGCATTATTAATGATAAACAATTTTATTATTTTGAAAAACAATATATAGTGGGTTCTTATTCTTATTTTGGTTATGATTCTGAATATGATTTTGACTTTAAAGGTAATATAGATTTTGTGCGAAAGATAAGGCAATCGGTTAAAAACTACTACCAAGAACAGAGAGTCAGAGTCGATAGTATTATTAATAATGAGATTTATAGTAGAGTAAAAGCCCAGCTATTCCCTGATGAGAGCATAAGAGAAACGTTACATACCGAAACGGTAAAAAAGACGTACTATGAAAAAGCCAGAGAGAATTTGTATTTGTTCACTCAAATACATTTTGATAATGGTGAGAGGTTGCTTGTGTCTGGAAATCAGGATTTCAGTTTTTTAAACCAATAGCTTTAGGAGTTTCATCAATAAATGACCTAAATAAGGCATGAAGCGACAATATGCTGTGCCAAAGCGGTTTTGAGCGTTTAAAAGAAGATTGTGATTTCGAAAGAAGTGGGCATACGATGACATTAACAGCCACCAGTTGCGGGCGTTCATTATTCTGTTGGTCTTTGCTGGCTTTAATATAAATCTCGCCATCATTAAAAGATACCTTTCTTATATATAAGATATTCAAATGAAAAATTAAAAAGGCCTGCTTATTTAAAATAAACAGGCCTTAATGTTTTTATGGTGAATAATATTTATTGGGTGCTAGAAAAATAGTTCATGGCATGAGTTAAAATATCATCTTCTGTGGCCGCATTGCTAAAGACACTTTCAATCTGTGATTGAGTGTAACCATTATTTGAAGCATCAAGGCCGAAATAGTCAATGTCAAAACCATTGCCTTCTGATGACACATAATTGCAGTAAACTGAACCTGTCGGATCATTCTCACAATCTCCAGCATTGCTGATATCATAGTTATACCATGGATTGTTTAATTCCCAGAAAATGACGCCATCGGCACCGGTACCATTGCCTTCATTTTTGCCTACAACTTGAAAAATACTGTCCTCGTCATCGGCATTCACATTTAAATAGTATGCATGTGGCGATGTTGTCGAACCATCTTGCGCATAGGCAGAATTAACAGGCGTGTCGCCATAAGAAGGCAAGCCATCAGTGGAAATGACCGGAATATCATAGACTAAGTATTCATCATTCCAAGGGAAGGTACCACTTGTCGTACTGCTTTCTATTTCATCAGCTTTAATGGGGTAATTGGGAATACCAATTTCAACACCCATATTGATATAGGGCACATTATCACTGCCGGCATCATCATACATGGTACGGTACATGGTGATGATTGCACTGGTCTGACTGGCGATTGAGCAATCTGTGCCGCTGCCGACACTGTCAGTGCCAATACACCAATAACCTTGATAAGAACCATCGATATTAATGACGGCACCGTCATCTAAATCATAGGTCATTACGCCTAGACTATTGAGCCCAGTTAATGCCTGTGAACTGGCGCCACTACTATTAAGCAGTAGGTAGGGGAATTTTTCAAATATCGAAAGCAATGAGTAGCTTCCATCGTCATTTTTTGATTGATAATATTTCTCAAAATCGGCAATGTCCGTATCTTTCATATGCAATAAATCATAGTAAAGTCCCTTTGTATTGGTGGTACCCGTACCTGTTGTATACCAGAATAAATTCCCCGCATCACCATTATCGGTATGAATATTAAATGCCCCTACGGCAGAGCCGGCAATGGTCACAGGTAAATCAGTGTTGTTAGCCTGATTGATGGTATACATTTGTTCTTCGACTTCCTGAAGAATAAAGCCCAGTTTCTCAACAACTTCAGGAATAACATATGGACCCACATTGGCTTGTGCACCATAGCTTATCTCTTGCTGTAAAAGAGAGCTGTTATAGGCATCAAGGTATTCAGCCTGATACCAGTTTTCTTCATAATCAATGTCCAAACCAATCCCAAATGCACTGGCAAATTCAGCCCAGCTTTTAATGATATCTGAAAAATCAGCATCTGTTTCCTGAATATCGGCAGAATAAGGGATTGAAATACTGCTGTCAGTCACATCTGGGCTTAATGGAAAATGAGAATAATCGTCATCGCAATTAGCGATTGATGCTTCAGTACATTGGCTGTAATTCCAGCCACCAATGGACAACATCACTTGAATACCAGCATTTTTTAATGCGGTAACGTCACTCTTAAAATCAAAGGAAGGATAGGCATCTAATGCAGTTTGACTTAAAATACCGTCATTAATTAAAGCCGTATTATTATCACTCACGCTATCTGTGCTGTATGTTAATGCAATGGGTTTTGCAAAGGCAATATTAAGCCGATTAAAATTGATGTCAGTGCCTGCTTCAGCTTCTGTTGCTAATTCATGCAATTTTTCCAAACTACCTGAATCGGTCAGTAAAATGTAAGCGGTGACTGGATAAGGGTTAGTCGAGTCGGATGGATCTGTGCTATCACTTGAGCTACTTGTTTGACCATTAACGGTAAAACTGATGCTGTCAGGGGAAAAAGTCACTGCGTCAGTGGTATCATCACTTTCAAAGTTCAAGGTGCCTGTTTGGCTTGTATCATCATCAATGGATGAGGCTGTCACATTTAAAGTGCAAGTCTTTTGGGTGCTGGAAAGCTCACAAGTGCTATCATCAAAAATGAGTAATCCATCGGCTTCAGAAGCCGTTATTTTAGTTGATGAGCTTAAGGTTCCGTCGTAACTAATCGTGATGGTTGCAGACTCTCCAGATGTTATTGATGTAGAGCTTAATGCGGTGTTGAACGTAATATTTTGTGTGTCACTACTATCACCTGAATCATCATCTGTCGATGAGGAACTTCCTGAATCACTTGAAGAGCTTGAATCATCACTTCCTCCACCGCCACAAGCGACGAGTTGAGATGCCAATGCAAACAATATTAAATATAATAATGTTCTAATGAATGAACGAGCCATTTACCACCTCTTGGTATTGAGTTTTTGAGATTATAAATTACTTTTTCTAATCACTTATTTAATTTAAGTTTTATAAATAAGGTCATTAATAATAACTTTTAATTAATTTGTAATATGTATAAAGCAGGTCGTTTAAAATTAAAATTTAATGGATTAAATGAACATTAAACTTATTATAACTGGCGAGAAAGTAACTGATTATTTTATTGAACTCAAAAAAAACGAGGCAGTAATAAAGGTGTTTACATTAATTTACTTAGCTGAGTTTAAATCAATTGGCCATATTTTGATATAGACCATAAGTTTAATTAAACTTAATAGATTAAGTTTTTGGTGTTTAAATATTATGTTTGTATTAATCTATATTGTTATAAAAATCGTGAGGTATCACATTAGATTTACAATATATGAAGAATAGAAATAAAACTTAGCTTTTCAAAAATCATTAACGCAGTTTACTTTAAAGCAGAGAGTGAGCAGAATCATCAGTCATACCTATTGCTCCTCATGTCTATATTTTTACTGAGCTTACAGGCGGGAATGTGATAAAATTGGCCGATTAGCCCCTGTATGTTCGGGGATGGTGTTTTTGTGAATGATAGGACGGTGTGACATCGTCTCTTTTGTCAATTTTTGAGGTAGAGAATGCGGTTTGCGTTAGGTATTGAGTATGATGGTAGTAAGTATTGTGGTTGGCAGCGTCAACTCGAGGTGGATTCCGTACAAGCGCAACTTGAAAAAGCCTTGTCTAAAGTGGCTAATGAAGCGATAACCGTCCAATGTGCGGGCAGAACGGATACAGGCGTGCATGCGACTGGGCAAGTGGTGCATTTTGATACGAATGCGATCCGCAAAGAGACGGCTTGGACTTTAGGGGTAAATGTGAATTTACCCGATGATATTGCGGTGAGGTGGGTGCAAGCGGTGGATGAAGATTTTCATGCACGTTTTAGTGCAACGGCCAGACGCTACCGTTATATGATCTATAATCACAACCTTAGACCGGGTATTTTACGCTCTGGTGTGAGTCATTACATGGGCGATATTGATGAAAGCAAAATGCATCAAGCTGCGCAGTATTTGATTGGTGAGCATGACTTTACCAGTTTTAGAGCGCTCCATTGTCAGTCCAAAAGCCCTGTCAGATCAATGCATGAAATCAGTGTCACTCGGCAAGGAATGTACATTTGCGTGGATATTTCGGCGAATGCATTTTTACACCATATGGTGCGTAATATTGTGGGTTCTTTGCTGGAAGTGGGTATGGGTCGACAGCCCATTGATTGGTTAGCTCAGTTGTTGGCAGGGAAAAATCGGAAAGCGGCAGCGCCGACGGCCAAACCTAATGGATTGTATCTTGTTGATGTGACTTACCCAGAGCCCCATGTGTTGCCTAAATTATCATTAGGCCCTTTATTTATGTTGGATTAACCTTAAGAGTGTCTGTGCTTATGTCTGTTGTACCTAAAAAAGAGCAGGTTCATTCGTCGACTCATGTGCCTATGCAAAATGCATCATTGACGACGTGGACGAACTATTTATTGGCGATTCATCCCACTGAAATTGATATGGGCTTAACGCGAGTATCTCAGGTTGCTAAACAGATGGGGCTGCTTAATTTTGATGAGTCGCAAGTTGTCACTGTGGCGGGAACCAATGGTAAAGGCAGCACCTGCGCCATGATTGAAGCGGCGTTAAGATTAGAAGGCTTATCTGTGGGTGTGTATAGCTCTCCTCATTTGCTCCATTACAATGAACGAGTGAGGATCAACGGCCAAGATGCCAGTGATAGGGATTTAGTGGCGGCTTTTGAAGCGATTGAGCGAGAAAGGGGAGAGATTTCTTTGACCTTTTTTGAATATGCGACATTAGCAGGCCTATACTTATTTAAGGCATCGAGATTGGATGTGATTGTATTGGAAGTGGGTCTAGGTGGTCGCTTGGATGCGACTAATATTATCGATGCCGATGTGGCAGTGATCACGTCTATCGATCTGGATCATCAAGAGTATTTAGGTGATACGCGAGAGCAAGTTGCGGTGGAAAAAGCCGGGATCTGTCGTCAAGGAAAATCTGTGATTATCGGTGAGCCCAATATGCCTGCCACTTTAATGAAGACAGTCAATGATATCGGTGCCCATGGCTATGTAGTGGGCAAAGATTTTCATTATCAAGAATTTGAGGATCATTGGTCATTTCAAGATCAGTGGATTAATTTATTCGATATGGCTATTCCTTCACTGCCACTGCCCAATGCGGCTACGGCAATTGCGGCGTTAAGGCATATCTGTCCATCTTTGTCCTTGAGTCATATTAGACAGGCGATTTCACACACTCAATTAAGTGGCCGTTTGGAGTGTGTGTCTGAGTGTCCAAAGGTTTATCTGGATGTTGCTCATAATCCTCATGCCGCGCGGTACCTATTATCGCGGTTGCAAGCTAAACACCCCAAACGCTTATTGGCTTTGTGTGGTATGTTAAAAGATAAAGATATTGCTCAGGTATTGTCTGTTTTTTCCCCTCATGTTTCACTGTGGTACTGCTGTGATTTAAAGGTGCCTCGCAGTGCGACAGGGGCTGATTTAGCGGCCTGTTTACCGCAAACAGACGCCGTGCAGGTTTTTAACTCACTCGACTTCGCTTGGGCGCAATTACAAGAAGAGCTTCAAGAAGATGATATTGTGATTGTTTTTGGATCTTTTTATACTGTTGCAGGGATTAAAACATTGATAAAAGGAAATGACAGTGCCTAATCGCTTTCAAAATCGTTTAGTGGGTGTGGTGGTGGTGGTTGCACTCGGTGTGCTTTTTTTACCGGATTTACTCAATGGTAAAAAACCGCGGCAAGAAGAAACGTTTACAGAAATTCCGCTTAAACCTGTGTTAAATGACACGGCATTACCGGAACAAGCTTATGATGTGGTCAGTACGGATCTAGACGAAAAAGTGGCGCAAGCACAAGCGCCTTCAGATCCACAGCCCTCAACACCAGCCCTTGAAAAAGCGGCTGAGTCACAAATTAAGTCAGAAAAATCAAATTTATCAAAGGGCGCATGGACATTACGTTTGGGCAGTTTTAATAATGCAAAAAATGTGACAGCCCTCGTTGAACGTTTGAGAAAACAAGGGTTTAATGCGTATACATTGCCATCAAAACCCATTAATGGCAAATTGACTAAAGTGTTTGTTGGTCCCGATGTGTCTAAAGATAAGCTGCTTAATTTACAATCTGATATTGAAAAATTGACCCAATTGAAAGGGCGAATTGAGCCTTATAATCCCATTGAGTCTTGATTGACTTACACCTTTGTTCTGTGGTGAAAACAGAGAATGATAAATTTACGCATTTTGTTTCAGGTGTGGATTATCATCTTCTCTGTTAGAATCACGCCGTTTTAACCCTTTAATGCTGGATACACTTTCCATGGTTTGGATTGATTACGCTATAATCGTTATTATTGGTATATCGTCACTGATTAGTTTAATGCGCGGCTTCGCAAAAGAAGCCATGTCGCTAGTGGTTTGGATAGTTGCCTTTTTTGTGGCGAGCACATTTTATTTAGAGCTGGCGGTTCACCTGACCGTGATACAAGATAAAATGGTTCGCAATGGCGCGGCCATCGGTATTTTATTCGTCTCTACACTCATCCTTGGTGCCTTAGTGAATTTTTTATTGGGCCAACTTGTCGAAAAAACAGGGTTAACAGGTACCGATAGAGTGCTTGGACTCTGTTTTGGTGCCTTAAGAGGAGCACTGATAGTGAGTGCATTATTATTTTTTATGGATGCTTTTACGGGAGCACCTAAAACCACTTGGTGGCAAGACTCACAACTCGTGCCTGAATTTGGAGTAGTGATCCAATGGTTTTTTAATTACTTGGAAAATACGTCAAGCTTTGTACCCAAAATATAATATGCCAAATAGACCCAAATAGGCATAACAAATAGTATTGATTGTGAATGTTTTGTAATCAATACTTTTTCATTAAAATGATAGAACATCTTACAATGAGGAAGCTCACCTATGTGTGGTATTGTCGGAATAGTCGGTCAGACGTCGGTTAATCAAACCATTTATGATGCGCTGACTGTGCTTCAGCATCGAGGGCAAGACGCTGCGGGGATTGTGACTATAGATGGCGCGGCGTTTCGGCTACGTAAAGCGAATGGCTTAGTGAAAGACGTTTTTGAGTCTAAGCATATGCAACGCCTACAGGGCAATGCTGGGATAGGTCATGTTCGCTATCCCACTGCAGGTAGCTCAAGTGCCTCAGAAGCTCAGCCTTTTTATGTGAATTCTCCCTTTGGTATTTCGATTGCACATAATGGTAATTTAACCAATGCGCAAGCGCTTTGTGAGCGATTAGTGAAGCAACGTCGTCATGTTAATACGACGTCAGATTCTGAAGTGCTATTGAATTTATTAGCCGATGAGTTGCAGCACACTAAGAGTCAAATATTGAGCGCAGATGAAGTGTTTGATGCGGTGAGCCAGGTTCATACTCTCACTCGAGGGGCTTATGCGGTTGCCGCTATGATTATCGGTCAGGGTTTAGTGGCATTTCGCGATCCATTTGGGATTCGTCCTTTGGTATTGGGTAAGCATGAGACTGAACTGGGTACTGAATATATGGTGGCATCAGAAAGTGTCGCACTGGATGCCGTGGGCTTTGAGGTGATAAGAGACGTTGCGCCAGGAGAAGCCGTCTATATTACTCTGGACGGGCAGCTTTTTACTCGTCAATGTGCTCAATCTCCCAGTTATGTACCTTGCATTTTTGAGTATGTTTATTTTGCTCGTCCCGATTCGACCTTAGATAAAATTTCTGTTTATGGCAGCAGAGTAAATATGGGCAAGAAGCTGGGTCAGAAAATTAAAAGGGAATGGGAAGATCATGATATTGATGTCGTCATCCCCATTCCGGAAACCTCTTGTGATATTGCACTGGAAATTGCACGAGATTTGGACTTGCCTTATCGACAAGGCTTTGTCAAAAACCGTTATATTGGCCGAACGTTTATCATGCCGGGCCAACAAGAACGTAAAAAGTCTGTACGCCGTAAACTCAATGCCATTAATGCTGAGTTTAAGGGGAAAAACGTATTGTTAGTGGATGACTCTATTGTTCGTGGCACGACTTCTGAGCAAATTATTGAAATGGCAAGAGAAGCGGGTGCGAATAAAGTGTACTTTGCATCAGCGGCGCCCGAGATCCGTTTTCCTAATGTGTATGGGATTGACATGCCGACTTCTAATGAGCTCATTGCACATGGTAGAGATGTAGATGCCATTGCGAAGTTAATTGGTGCTGATGGCATCATTTTTCAGTCACTAGAAGATTTAGTGGAAGCGGTTCGTCAAGAAAACCCTCAGATCACGACATTTGAGACCTCTGTTTTTGACGGTAAGTATGTGACAAATGATGTGGATCAAGCGTATTTAGATCACTTGACTCAACTGCGCAGTGATGATGCAAAAGCAGATCGTAATCGTGATTTGGGCACGAACCTTGAAATGCACAATGTGTGTCACCCATGAGTTTATACCCGTGATACCTCAAGCTGCAGGATTCAGCTGGAATTAAAAGCCTTTTAGACAAGGCATTGAACATCGAGCCTAGTCATTCTAAGCCGATGTTTAATAACACAGTATAAAAAGCTTTTAAACCAGCCCTTTGGGAGTGTGTAAAAGCCCCTACTTCTACGTTGTATCATCTTAAAAGGCAATAAGCATTTCGGCAATAATACGCCTTGAATTAGGCACTTTTGCACACTCTGAAAACATGGATCTTGAGGTATCACGGGTACTGAGGGATCCCCACTTTTCTGGCTCATAAACAATGAATACTGATTGTGAAGTGAGCCAAGTTAT
>NZ_CANLZC010000152.1 GCF_947495455.1 uncultured Shewanella sp.
CTTTATTGTGTCAAAGTCGGCTCGCTTCTGTTATGAATGTGCCCTGAATACTCTTATTTCAGAGGTCATCTCTAAGGTTCCTTGCGATAATGGGGAAAGAGCTCCAACAGCCAATTGATAAACTTTAAAGTGTTAAGCGCGAGTTGTTTGGCCTTTATTGTGTCAAAGTCGGCTCGCTTCTGTTATGAATGTGCCCTGAATACTCTTATTTCAGAGGTCATCTCTAAGGTTCCTTGCGATAATGGGAAAAAAGATCCAACAGCCAATCAATAAACACTTGAGTCTTAAGCGCGAGTTGTTTGGTATTTGAGGTCAGAATGTAATAACGATAAGGGCTAATAAAGGTGTGCGTAAAGGGGAGCACTAAGCTGCCCTCTTTTAATTCTTTTTCAATAAAAAAACGTGGAATGAGCGCCATGCCAATGCCACTTACTGCGGCTTGACTCAACATATAAAAATGTTCAACGGCAAAATCAACAGGAAAATCACCGATAGATAAGTCAACAAAGAGATTAGGGTATTGTGATTTAAATTCTTCAATTCGAGGAATAAGCCAGTTAATACTCAAGCTGGGAAGGACATTGATGGACAAAGTTTGCGTCTGTAAGGGCTGGCTTTTCAAGTCATATGTTGCATTGTTCAGTGATTGAAGCGCTGTTTGGACATGGGGGAGGTAACGTTGTCCTTCATCTGTTAATACTAATTGTCGATGTAAACGAATAAATAGGGGTAAACCTAAATAAGCTTCTAACAGTTTTATTTGTTTACTGATTGCTCCATGAGTGACAAATAGCTCTTTCCCCGCGAGCGTGAAACTTAACAGCCTAGCGGCAGATTCAAAAGCACGTAATGCATTGAGTGGTGGTAAATCTTTAAACATGAGTGTGAGCCTATTAATGGGAGAGCCGATTGATAAAGAGGTGAATTTTGCAAGAGAAAAACTCACATTAAGGCCATACCCGTGATATTTCAAGATGCCTGTTTTCAGAGTGCGTAAAAGTGCCTAATTCAAGGCGTATGATTGCTGAAATGCTTATTGCTTTTTAAGATGATACAACGAAGAAGTAGGGGCTTTTATACACTCCCAACGGGCTGGCCTCTTTATATGTAAAAGCAAGGCCTTTTATACTGTGTTATTAAACATCGGCTTAGAATGACTAGGCTCGATGTTTAGCTGACCATCAAGGATGATGGAAATGTCATTTATGCAGGAGCAATTAATGACCTTGCCTAAAAGGCTTTTAATTCCAGCTGAATCCTGCAGCTTGAAGTATCACGGGTATCAAATAACTCCTTTGTCTTTTGGTTGCAAAAAGCGTTTAATAGGCGCCTCTTGATGGTTATCTGAATACATTTTTTATGGAATTTGAACTGAGTTTACATCTGGCTTTAATCCTTTTTTTTGTGGCGATATTTGCCGGGTTTATTGATTCAATTGCAGGGGGAGGAGGCTTATTAACCATCCCTGCTTTAATGTGGGTGGGATTATCACCCACAGCAGCATTAGCAACCAACAAATTGCAGGCTTGTGGTGGCAGTTTTTTTGCGAGTTTTTACTTTATTCGTAAAGGTGTGATTAAACTGGGTGAAATAAAGTGGGCGATTATTTGTGCCTTTGTTGGTGCATCAATGGGGACAGTTGCAGTTCAATTGATTGATGCCAGTGTTTTAGACATTTTATTGCCTTTCTTAATATTGAGTCTTGGCGGATATTTTCTCTTTTCAAAGAAAATGAGCGATCTGGATAGACATCAAGTACTGAGCGTCGGTGCATTTGCATTAACGGCATCCTTAGGGGTGGGCTTTTATGATGGTTTTTTCGGGCCAGGTACAGGCAGCTTTTTTGCATTAGCCTTTGTCTCCTTATTAGGGTTTGGTCTAGCAAAAGCAACCGCACATGCAAAGGTATTGAATTTAGCAACGAATATCGCATCTTTAATTTTTTTCGCTTTAGGCGGTAAAGTTTTTTGGTTACTCGGTGGCATCATGCTTTTAGGGCAGGCTATAGGTGCGTCATTGGGAGCAAGGTTAGTGCTGAGTCAAGGGACTAAACTTGTTAAACCATTAGTGGTGAGTATGTCATTGATTATGAGTATTAAACTGCTTATGACCTAATATGCTGTATTGGGTTAAGAATTGGGTTAAGCCATTAGTGGTGAGTATGTCATTGATTATGATTATTAAACTGCTGATGATCTAATATGCCATATTGGGTTAAGCCATTAGTGATGAGTATGTGATTGTTTATGAGTATTAAACCGCAGATGATCCAATATGCCATATTGGGTTAAGCTATTAGTGATGAGTATGTGATTGATTATGATTATTAAACTGCTGATGATCTAATATGCTATATTGGGTTAAGAATTGGGTTAAGCCATTAGTGGTGAGTATGTGATTGCTTATGAGTATTAAACTGCTGATGATCTAATATGTCATATTGGGTTAAGAATTGGGTTAAGCCATTAATGGTGAGTATGTCATTGATTATGATTATTAAACTGCAGATGATCCAATATGCTATGTTGGGTTAAGAATTGGATTAAGCCATTAGTGGAGAGTATGTCATTGATTATGAGTATTAAACTGCTGATGATCTAATATGTCATATTGGGTTAAGAATTGGATTAAGCCATTAGTGGTGAGTATGTGATTGCTTATGAGTATTAAACTGCTGATGATCCAATATGCCATATTGGGTTAAGAATTGGGTTAAGTCATTAGTGGAGAGTATGTCATTGATTATGATTATTAAACTGCTGATGATCTAATATGCCATATTGGGTTAAGAATAGTGGCAAAGAGTGATCTTTGTACCTTCACACATGTTGGAAAAGTGCGCCTTGAATGAGGCGCTTTGATCTATTTTGGATCAGCATTACTGGCTTTTTTCGTCTCTTTTTTATCTCTTTTTATCCTTTCCATGATATGTTCACAATTTTTACAATTTGTTCTCTTTTGAGTGATCCGTTCACCCATCGAGATTGACATAATTCCTGTACTCCAAGTTGTGATTTTGGGGTTCTTGACAATAATCAGTGTCATTTCGAGGCTAATAAGAGATTTTAATGGGTTAGCCAGCAAAGATTCAGCTTAAAAAGCTTACTTTAACTTTCATTTTATTTTCTTTATAGATTTTACTGTGTCTTGCCAGTAGGTTTGCGCCTTGTTATGACTGAGTTATGCTTGAGTTATGATCGAAGTTGAAGGTTTGTGATTGATGCCGCCATAGTATTTTGGTCTGACACGGTGAATTAAGTGCCTATTAATGAAGTTTAATAGTTTGAGAGGGGCTTTTTCTGCTATAACATAGCGCTTATTTTGTGGTTTCTTATGGGTTGGATTTCTTTTGCGTTCATTTTTAAGCACCCGATCCATATTTTTATGTCAATGAGAGAGATGAGGCAAGGTTTTGCAGTCGAACAAGAATTCATTTTTTAAAATGCCTCAATGGGGTTCGAGGAAGTTGCCGTTACAGCATAAAACAATGATTTTAGGGTTAGGATTACTGTTTGGTGGTGTCCTTTTGTGGCCTCATAGCCAAAAGCCTAGTTCTCAACGTATCGCTGTGGCTTTAAATAAAGAAAGTTGGCTTTCACAATTGGAGCCGCGTCCTGTTGATGTGGATGATGCATTAAAGGTGGTTGAGCCGAATTTTGAAAAAGTGGTGGTGAAAGGTGATACTCTAAGTGGTCTGTTTGAAGAGGCAAAAATCGATCAACAAACCATGTATCAAGTATTGGAAGCCGATTTGAATGTATTAGCATTAGATACATTAACGCCGGGTAATAAGATTCAATTTTGGTTAAATGAGAAAGGGCAATTACAGAAACTGGAGCTATATTTTAGCCCTGCAAGACAAGTGATTTTTACTCGTTTTGATGATAGATCTTTTAATGCTGAAGAGATTAATATCGATGGCATTTGGCAAAATCGAACCGTTAAAGGGGAAATCCAAGGTTCTTTTTATTTATCAGCATCAAAAATGGGTCTCACCGCTTCAGAAATTCAACGTATTGAAGCCTTATTAAAAGACAAAATTAATTTTGCTAGAGATTTGCGTGCAGGGGATAGGTTTTCAGTTTTGATAAGCGATCAGTTTGTGGAAGGTGAAGCAACAGGAAGCAGTAATATTTTAGGGGTTGATATTCATCGAGGAAGTCGAGATATTAATGCTTACCGTTATAGTGATGGGAATTTTTATGATGATAAAGGCCGAAGTTTACAGCGGGCTTTTCAGCGGATCCCACTTAAACATAATTATCGCATCAGCTCGCGCTTTAATCCTAAAAGGTTACACCCTGTGACGGGAAGAATTGCGCCTCATAACGGTACGGACTTTGCCACTCCCATAGGGACTCAGGTGATAGCTCCCGGTGATGGCGTGGTGACTATGGTTACCAATCATCCCTATGCTGGAAAATATATTGTCATTGATTATGGCAGTAAGTACCGAACACGCTTCTTACATTTATCAAAAGCCCTTGTTCGTAAAGGACAAAAGGTGACTCGAGGGCAAGTCATTGCTTTAACTGGGAATACAGGAAGGATCACTGGGCCCCATTTGCATTATGAATTCTTGATTAATGGACGTGCAGTGGATGTGATGAAAGCCAAAATTCCCATGGCTAAAGAATTGTCTTTCAAAGATAAAAAAGCATTTGCTTTGATAGTTGATAACTATAAAAAAATGATGAGTTAATTGCATATTCTCACTTGTGTTTTATGGTGAGTAAATCCAGATTATCCGGCATGCCGTTGTTTGCTTTCACAACGGCATGCACCCACTTTTTTCACTGCTGGGCAATTTTTACAGCGATGATTCTGTGTTATCGAGTCTTTATTTGTGTGCATTTTAACCATAATAATATCATTTGATGGACGTTTTGTGAGAACGGATTTGGTTACACAAGAGTGGAATAGAGCCGTTTCTTGATGCGTTCTTTGCACTATTTTTAGTGTTTGTTTTTTAGCATTTTTGGCCGCAAGCTCAGGGTCTTCCTTTCCTTTGGTCTTTTCAAGTGACCAAGCGTATTGTGTGACACGCAGTACTGTGTGGAAATAAGGTGGAGAGTCGATTAAAGTGTCTGGTTGAAGACTGAGCTTAAGGGCATCTAATTTCCTTTGATATTTGACTTTTTTATGATGATATTTACGCCTTTTATCATGTATTTTATCATTTAAAGGTGAGCTGGATACCAGTGAATCATAGTATTTTGCCTTGTCGGTGGCTTTCATTAATTTTCGAGTATATTTTTGCTGTTTTTTTAAATACTCACTGTTCATCATAGAGGGACTGATACCGACAATCTAAAAAAGAACTCATATTGTAAATGAAAATCATTATCAGTCAATATTTAACGGTTTAAAAGAGTGACATGAAAAAAACAAATTTATATGAACTTTCAACATCTTTAGATCTTACTCATGAAGTGTTTCAACCTTTGGTTGAAACCGAGCATGTTCTCATCGAGCGTATTATCTCAAAGGCCCATGTGACGCCTGAGGGACAGTGGTATGATCAGCCAAAGAATGAATGGGTGATGGTGTTAAAGGGGGAAGCTGAATTAACCTTTATCGATGGTAATATAATACGTTTGAAAGCTGGTGAGGCCATTGAAATCATGGCTCACTGTCAACATAGGGTTAGCTGGACAACGCCCAATGAAGAAACACTTTGGCTGGCTATCCATTATAAATGAATTACTGATAGGGATCCTGATTATTGTCGACTAGAGTGAGGTAAAGCCTTAAATCAAGTTCTAACTGATGGTAATTGGGCTCCATGTGTAAGCAGAGCTTATAGAAGGCTTTATTGTGTTCTTTTTCTTTTAAGTGTGCCAGTTCATGCACGATGAGCATGCGCAAAAAGGCTTCTGGTGCCTTTTTTAACTTAGCGCTGATCCTAATTTCATTCTTGGCTTTAATTTTACTGCCTTGTTTTCGCGCCACATAAGAGTGTAAGCCCAATGCTTGATGACTGAGGGTGAGCTTATCGTCGTAAATCACTTTAGTGACAGCTTGTGTTTTTCGTAAAAAAGTATTTTTTATTGTCTGTGTATAACGGTATAAGGCTTTATCATTTCGAATATCATGCCGTTGTGGATAGCGTGCCGTGACATATTGGCCAAGTTTGCCTTGCTTGAGTAATTGCGATACTTGTTGCTGAATGTGATCTGGGTAGCCACTGAGGTATTTGAGTGCTGTCATTGAAAATGAGGGCGTAAAATACGCCCTTTTGTTTAATCCTGTTGGTAAATATTGAGAGTATGGTAAGCGTAAGCGGCTTCAAAGGCATTTTTTTGAAAGCGTTTCATGCTTAAACCGTCAAAGTCAACCATAGGTGGGTTGCGCTTTAGCTGCTCTTTGATACGGACAGGATTAATGCACGAAACGGGTATATCAATGAGTTGAATAGCCGCTTCAAGTTTAAAACTGGTTGCACTTCCTGCTTGCTTGCCTTTTTGCTCACGGGAAATAATAATGACTTCATCAACCTGATAGTCTTGCATGAGTTTACTGAAAGCAAAATGAAAATCGCGAATGGATTCTGTTTGATCAGAATGTGACACAGTGAAAGATTGCTGACGGCAATCAGGGACATTATAGGTGTCCCCTTCATAACTTAGTAAACTGATGATGGCTTCACCACCTTTTAACTCAACTCCACAAACTCTCATAAATTACCTATAAAACTGTCAGTATGGGTGTGATTATCTTCCTAAATACTAAAAAGACCTGTTATTAGGAAGACGTTTTTCATTCTATAACTTACTTCAAATTGATAAGCTACCATGGGTTATGGCGACTTATTATGCTTAAATGACTCGTGATGCTAGTGTCTATTCATCTTGTAGCGGCTCCTTTGGCTTTCTTAGCATGGGCGCATCACCTACATCCACACCAGACAGAAAACGTTTATCTCGTTTTGAGGGAGCATTTTTTGATTTTTGCTTATTATGGGGTGTTTTTTTATGTTTCTTCACAATTGATGAGGTGTTTTTTGTCCGCTTAGGTTTATTTTTTAAACCTGAAAATTTAGGCTTTAAGTCGTCGAACACGCTGAGCGTAAACGTTTTATGCAAGAATTGTTGAATATTTTCAAAGTTACGCCAGTCTTTGGGGCCAACCAGTGAAACGGCATCTCCTTTGCTGCCAGCTCGCCCAGTACGACCAATACGGTGAACGTATTCTTCAGAAAACTTAGGCATGTCAAAGTTGATGACCAAGGAAACATTTAATAAATCCAGTCCACGAGAAGCGACATCGGTTGTGATCAATATTTTTTGCAGACCACGGCTAAACTGATCCATGATTTGGTTGCGCTGACTTTGATTTAAATCACCACTGAGTGCAGCAGTTTTAAAGCCTTGTTGGGCTAATTTGTCTGCTAAGCGGCCAGTATCTTGTCGAGTCGCCGTAAAAATAATAATTTGCTTGTGTTCATCTTGGCTTAGCAGACGAGAGAGCACGGCTTCTTTATGATCTAAATGATCACATAAATAGACATGTTGGGTAATATCAGCGTGCGCAGTGTTAGCGGCACCAACGGCGACATGCTCAGGGGAATGTAATAATTCCGCTGCAATATCATTGATATCAGTATGATCTAATGTGGCTGAAAACATCAATGTTTGTCGACGTTTATGATCGGCTGCTCGATGAATAGCTTGTAATTGAGTCGCAAAGCCTAAATCAAGCATGCGATCGGCTTCATCTAATATCAGCAGTTCCAATCCGTTCAAGTGAAGGTGGTGTTGATCAAGGTGATCCGCAAGCCTACCTGGAGTGGCGACGATAAAGTGAGGATCCCGTGCTAATGATTTCGCTTGATCATTAAAATTTTCGCCGCCCAGAATTTTAATGGCTTTGTATTGTGTATTGGCAACGAGCAGACGCAATTGGCTGTAAACTTGTGTCGCTAACTCTCGAGTGGGGAGTAAGATCACAACTCTTGGATCGCGTTTACTGAGAGCACGAGTGGAAATCATTCTTTGCATGGCGGGCAATAAAAAAGCCAGTGTTTTACCTGAGCCAGTCTTAGAAGAAGCCATTAAGTCTTTACCTGCAAGAGCGACTGGAATGGCTTGCTCTTGGATCTCGGTAGGGGTGTTGATCCCCATGTGCTTAAGGCTTTGTAATAGACGGTTATCAAGTTGAAAATCGGTAAATAGCAAAGAAGGATACTCCTAAAATTAAGATAATCGAATATTATACCCTAGGTTACTATCGCCGTGCTACTTCAAGATGTTGGTTCCGCTTGAAGGGAGAGGGATTGACGAAGGCGATAAATGGGAAATAATAGAGAGGGCTATTACTCTGCCATTCAGATATTTCCCATTAAAAAGAATCGCCATTATCAGTTAGGTTTATTGGGTTTGCCGCTCAATGTTTTTAAAGACTGAGGCGATTTGATGACCCCTAATTGCGTAAACATGGAATACATATCCCATATGACCCAGCTTTCGGCAATCTTATTATTTTCAAAACGATCGATTTCTACACCAGACCAAGCAATGCTTTTTCCTGTAGGAGATACACCTAAATATTCTTTTGATTGTGTTGCTGTTATTTGCCAGTAAGTGGTGACAAATTCTTTTTCAGCGACTTGTAGTAAGATTTTCACATTCGATTTTGAGAAAGAATCGTGGTAAACAGACACTAACTCTTTCCATTGTTTTACGTTTTCGGCAGCGACTTTACCATCAAGAGATGGGATTTGATGGTTAACATAATTTGTTACGAAAACGTTTTCGGGTTTGATGGTATTGTGACTGCTCCACATGCCAAGTGACTGCCTCGATAGGGCTTTGTTTTTTTCAATGGACGCTTGTTGGCTATCTAAAGCATCATGGGTTGAAGCAAAGGATGGATTGATGATCAAAAAAATAGTGAGCAGCAATGGTATCAAGCATGTTCGAGTGTTGACTGGCATTTTAATCTCCTTATAAATGAATGTGTAAGTTGAAGGGGTTGTGCTGTCATGAATTAAACGCTATTGCTTTTCTTGGTTAAGTTGCTTTAACCACTTTAAAAAAGCTTGATTATTTCTTTGTCTGATTTGTGAATCGATATCTTTACTTTCATTGGGATCGGGCGTTTGCCACTCTTGATAAAGCACTCTATGGCTGAATGGGTCATTGGCAGTGTTATTAGGCCAAATCTCTAGGCTTCGAGGATCATCAAGGCGTTGATGAATAATACTGTTAACTTTTGGCGTCGAATTGTTTTGTTTATCATCTGGAATGAGTGTTATTTTGTTTGAAGAGGTTTCATTTTTTGAGGGATAATCGCTGGCGGATACTTTTATGGTACTGAGTGTGTGTAGTATTGCACTTAAAAGCAAAAAAAGGACTATTTTTCTTATGCTATCTTGAAATATCAGCATATTAGTGGGCATGCTAACCAGCTTATTATTTTGAAGGGAAATAGGGAGCTTAGCAGTGTTAAACATAATATCACTCCTTCACATCTCGATACTCATACACTGAACCCCTTAAAGTACTCATACACTGAACCCTTTAAAGTATAGCATTGAGTCGTCGTATTGCTTTTAACTCTTCATGTCAGTTTTTGTGTGTAAACTGGCTATTCCCATTATTATTGAACCAAATATTTATTCAAAAAGGGCTCAATATTTGTATTTTTAATTACGTGAATAAAAATAAAGCCAGTAATAAATAAAAAAGATAATAAAGATATTTAATATTTAATATTTTTAGGATGTGGGCCTGCTGTTGGCAAATTATAATAAGAAAAAACACCTTGTTTATCGTTATACAAGGTAGGCCGAGTAGCCTTGTTGATCAAATAGCTGCTTGAGATACAGCTATAGCAAGGTTTTCCGAGTTTTATTTCGTTGCCTGTCGAA
>NZ_CANLZC010000153.1 GCF_947495455.1 uncultured Shewanella sp.
GTACAGCCAACAATACTGCCAACATTACTCATTCGTCGATTTATCCGCATCATCAAGATTGATATAAGGTGATTTAGACATATGACTTCCTATCCATTACGTTTTGCTTTATGCAACTAGACCCGTTAAAAAGGGAAAAATACCGGTACAGCCAACAATACTATCATGCCATATGTCACACTCACCGCCGCACCCACTTTAAAAAAGTCCGTCAGCTTATAACGTCCCGCATTAAACACCATTAAATTAGTCTGGTATCCATAAGGGCTGATAAAACTGCCACTGGCTGCAAAGGCCACCGTCATGACAAAAGGCAATACATCAACCCCCAGCCCCAAGGCGACACTGTAAGCAACAGGAAACATGAGCGCCGCAGCCGCATTATTCGTCACAAGTTCTGTCATTAACCAAGTGGCCACATACACGGCAATTAAGGCTAAATAGACATGACTCTTATTCGCCTCTGCATTCACCCAATGACTTAAAATCGACACGACATCAGAATTGACTAAGGCATGGGATAATAAAATGGCGGTAGACACCACGAGCCAAATATCAATGGGAAAACGGCGAGTAATTTCATTCACACTGATACAGCCAGTAAAAATTAAAATACCCAATAACAACAACATGGACTGCATCATATCCAATATGCCTGTGGTGGCTAATGCCACCCCCGCTAAAAAGCCGCCTATCGCTAACCAAGCTTTCCAACCATTAAGCCTAACCTCAGGTTCAACACCACTGAGGACAATAAAGTTTTTACTGATATTGCGCCGACTGGGATAATCTTCCCCCACAGCCAGGACTAAAAAGTCACCACTGCGGATCAGCACTTCCCCTAACTTACCTGAGATTTGCTCACCATCTCGGCGGATCGCCACCACAGCGGCATCAAACAAGGCGCGAAACCCCGTTGATTTAAGACTATTACCCACTAAGATACTTTCAGGCCGCACGACCACCTCGGTTAAATTTCTATCTAATAGCCCATTCTTATGGGCAAAAGATTCAAGCCCAGTAAACTGATCTAACTGCCTGACTTTTGTAACATCACCAGAAAAAATCAATTTATCATTGAGTTCAATGATTTCAGTGGGGGCAACAGGGCTTATCAATCTGCCATTTCGCACCACCTCCACTAAAAATAAGGATTCAAGGTGGCGTAAGCCATTGGCTTCGACACTGCGGCCAATGAGCTCTGAACCCGCTTTAACCTTAGCATCAATGAAATACCCTTTTGAGCCATTATTTTCTGCATTAATACTCGGTAACCAAGCACTGGTTATTCTTAGCACGATACCGCAGCCTAAAACCAATAACGCGCCCACAGCAGTGAAAGAGAAAAAACTCAAACTGTGCCCTTGGGCCTCAATATAGAGACTATTCACAATTAAGTTAGTCGAAGTGCCAATTAACGTCAGTGTGCCTCCTAAAATAGCGGCATAAGACAAAGGCAATAGTAACTTGCTGGCAAAATGATGGGGGTTATTGCGTATAGGCGACAACAATGTCGCCACCACAGCCGTGTTATTGAGCAGTGACGAGCATAATGCGGTGATCCCAAATAATCTTAACCAAGTAGACTGATAGTGACTCACTATCATTTTAGAGGCGATAACACGTAATAAACGGGTTTTTTCCAATGCAAATGAACACAAAACCAATAACACTAAAGTGACCAGTCCAGGGTTAACCATACTGGAGAGTAATTGCTCGCGTGACACTAAACCTAAGGCCACCAGCGACATTAACGTAACACCAAACACAGCTGCAGGGCGCTGCTGAAATGTCACTAACCCTAAGATAGTGCCAAAGAAAATCCCTAAGGTTAAATAAGCATCAATAGACATAAGACCTCAGATGATGACAAGGAAATAAACCGTTAATCTATTAGCTAACGTCATGATAATTGACTGTGAAATAAACAGTGCCACAAACATTGAAAAACATAAGGCAATATCAACAACGATATGGCTAACAGAGACTGATCAGTAAGCCTTTACATAACGCAGAACATCACTTACATGACAAAGCTAATATTCACAAAAAGATAAGGCGATCAACAATTCAAGTCGCCTCATCTTTGCGCTAGCTATATAATTAACGCCATTATGAGCGAGAAATGTCTTTTGCTCCCCAATGCGGAAAGTGTTTACGCACTAACGCATTCATTTCTAATTCGAATTCTGAATACTCGTGAGGCGCTTTATGAGACTTCTTCGACGCATCAGACACGGCGGCTCTTATCATGCCCGCACCAACCGTCACATTCGTTAAACGATCAATAATAATAAAGGCGCCAGTGGCCCGATTCGTCTCATAAGCATCAAACTGAAGCGGCGCAGTAGTTTCAAATCGGCAACGACCAATTTCATTTAATACTAATTGCTGAGCATCAAGCTTATCTAATGCATTCACATCCACTTTGTATTGAATCGACTCGACAAAACCAAACACAGAATGACTGCCCGCCTTAATCACATACTCTCTATCAAGCTGCAACGGCTCTTCTGTCATCCACACCACGTCGGCATCAAAATGCGCACTGGAATGAGGTAAATCATGGGGGCGCACCAACATATCACCGCGGCTAATATCAATCTCATCTTCCAAGGTCAGCGTAATGGCTTCACCCGCCTGGGCTTTTTCTAAGTCACCGTCAAAGGTCACAATGGATTTAACCTGACTGCTTTTGCCCGATGGCAAAGCCACTATCGTATCGCCAACACGAATATCACCGGAGGCCACAGTGCCGCTAAAGCCTCTAAAATCAAGGTTTGGACGATTCACATACTGAACTTGAAAACGAAATGACTGATGGGCATCATGATTAACCGATACAGTATTAAGCAGTTTCAGCAATGAAGATCCTGGATACCAAGGCATGTTAGCACTTTCATTTACCACATTGTCACCTTTTAACGCCGACATAGGCACGAAGCGCACATCGCTAAAGTTTAATGCCTTAGCAAACTCTCGGTATTCTTTTTTAATGTTTTGGTAAATATTTTGATCAAAATCGACCGCATCCATTTTATTCACCGCAACCACAACATGTTTAATGCCCAACAAAGAACAAATAAAGCTATGGCGACGGGTTTGCACTTGAATGCCGTGACGCGCATCAATCAAAATAATGGCTAAATCACAGGTTGACGCTCCCGTTGCCATATTTCGAGTATATTGCTCATGGCCTGGCGTATCGGCAATAATGAATTTACGTTGCTCAGTGGCAAAGTAACGATAAGCCACATCGATTGTGATCCCTTGCTCACGCTCTGATTGCAAGCCATCCACCAACAAGGCCAAGTCAAATGACTCATTCGTGGTATTAAAACGCTTAGAATCTTTTACAATGGCAGCCATTTGATCTTCAAAAATCATTTTACTGTCAAACAATAAACGGCCAATTAAAGTGGATTTTCCATCATCGACACTGCCACAAGTCAAAATGCGAAGCATGTCTTTATTTTCATGAACTTTTAAATACGCTTCAATATCAGAAGCAATCAACGACGTACTATTATCAGCCATCTTGTTAATCCTTGGTGCTACCGCAGCAAACACATTATGGTTCACAACGGTTGAATTTTTTGTCTATCGTTTTGCTGAATGAGTGCCCTTATCAGTGACAAACATGAACCCGCAAAACCAAGCTTAAACATAAAAAATGAAATTTAGTGACTCTATAAAGGTTAATGAAGGTTAAAAATACCCTTCCATTTTTTTCTTTTCCATTGAGCCAGCAGAGTCATTATCTATCACGCGTCCTTGACGCTCTGAAGTGGTACACAAGAGCATCTCTTGAATAATTTCAGGCAAGGTCGTCGCTGTTGACTCAACGGCACCGGTCAGCGGATAGCAACCTAAGGTTCTAAAACGCACCATTTTCTCTGTCGCCACTTCACCCTCTTTCAGCTCCATACGCTCATCATCCACCATGATCAACGTGCCATCACGCTCAACCACAGGGCGCGGCGCGGCTAAATACAGTGACGGGATCTCAATTTGCTCAAGATAAATGTATTGCCAAATATCGAGTTCAGTCCAGTTTGATAGCGGAAAGACGCGAATACTTTCGCCTTTATCCACTTTACCGTTATAAATATTCCACAGCTCAGGGCGTTGGTTTTTAGGATCCCATCTGTGTTTGCTATCACGAAAAGAATACACACGTTCTTTGGCACGAGACTTTTCTTCATCACGGCGAGCTCCACCAAAAGCGGCATCAAAACCATGCATATCTAATGCTTGTTTCAACCCTTCCGTCTTCATGATGTCAGTATGTTTAGCGCTACCATGAGTAAAAGGGTTAATGTTCATTTCAAGCCCGCGAGGGTTTTTATGCACGATTAAATCAAACCCATACTTTTTTGCCATTTCATCGCGAAAAGCAATCATTTCTTTAAATTTCCAATTGGTATCCACATGTAACAAAGGAAATGGAATTTTCGCTGGGTAAAAGGCTTTTCTGGCCAAATGAAGCAGTACCGATGAATCCTTTCCCACAGAATACAGCATGACAGGGTTTTCAAATTCAGCAGCCACTTCACGCATAATTTGAATGGATTCGGCTTCTAGGGCCTTTAAATGTGTCAATCTAATGGGATCCATACTTTTCCTACTTTAAAAAATAAACCTAAGAAAAAACCTTACAATGAGATGTCCTTCAACACAAAGCATAGACTCTCAAAGGCATAACAACATAAAGCTAACAAATCATATTAAGACTCATTCTAAAGGACAAACCTGAGTCATCGCCAACCTTATCTCCTCAAAACCTAGATTGAAATCTATCAACTAATAACCTTAAGTTATATATAAAGGGTGTAAAGGAGATAAAAGTTATATAACTATGATGTCAACGCACAATCTAAAAATAGATTAGCGCACCTATACATAAGTTTCATCGCCTTAAAGGATTAGCAAGCTCTCTCTGCCATTGAATTTGTAAATAACTTTTAATGACCTGAATGATTTAAATGAGCATGATTTAAATGAGCATGATTTAACAAAGTATGCCCATCCCTAAGGCCTTGCATCATCGGGAAATGATTCACTTTCATGGATCAATATTATACTTATAGGCATATTATTATTTTCATGGCATAACGAGTATGAGAATCATCTATCGTTTTTCCACTGAACAAATGAAACAAGTACATCAACTGTGTCAACAAGCTTGGTGGTACAAAGGGAACGCACTGGAAGATACAATCGCTTGTGTGGAAAACTCACAGATCTGTATTGGTATGCTTGATGATGATGAGCATCTTATTGGCTTTGCTCGCATCATCACAGATTTTATCTATAACGCCTTTATTTTTGATGTGATTGTCAGTCAAGTTCATCGTGGCAAAGGTCTAGGCCAACAACTGATAGCTTTAGTTAAAAGCCACCAGCAACTGCAAAAAGTTAAATACTTTGAATTATATTGCTTACCTGACATGACAACATTTTATACTAACTTAGGCTTTTCAACTGACGTCAATGGCGTTCAGTTAATGCGCTATAGCAAGGCCAACAAACCATAAACAAGCACTCTATTCAACAAAAAAGAAAAAATCGAGCAATACTCCTAAGTATAAAATTGATCATTAAAGACTATTATGATATCTGATCGATCAGCTCTAGGCATAATCAACAAACAGCACATCTGATTGTTTTATTCAATTGACTGCACCGCCAATTGAATGAGTAAATAAAAATATGCGCTCTGTGAACTGTTCACTGTTTATCGCCAATAACCTTAGTAGAAGAGTAGAAGAAATGTTTCCCAAGTCTTAGCAACAGGATCGGCTATCACAATTCCAGAAAGATTAAATAAAAATATAAAAGGATAACTATCATACATTATCCTTTTATATTCACTACCAGTAATAAATATTATTGATAAGACAAAGTAGTACTGTAATCACTGGCATCATTATCATAAATACGAATATAATCGATATACATTTTAGCAGGCATAGGTGCCGTGATGTCATTGTTACTATAAATTTGAGGGAAGGCGCCACCCACAGCTAAATTTAATAAAATATAATGAGGTTGCTTAAAGGCATCAAAATTTGAATCATTAATATCCATACTAACAACTTGGTTGCTTTCATCATCAATCCAAATAGAAACTGTAGTGGGTGTCCAAGTCATACCAAAAATATGATAATCCGTTAAATCAGAGCTTAACCCAAAGTCATCAACTAAATTTTTTGTCAGGCTATATGAAGCATACCCGGTATAATCCAAAGAGTCATTCCACCAATGAAAGGCACCTGAGGCTTCAGAGTTAACTTTATTTTCACGCAGCGCAGCTGCCATACCAGCTTCAAAAACATCTAACTCTCCACAAGCAGGCCAGCCAACTTGATCGATATCAGAACCCAACTGCCAAAAGGCAGGCCACAATCCAGCATTAAGATCTGGTACTTTAATACGGGCTTCAATGGTTCCATATTGATAAGACAATTTCCCTTTGGTATTTAACCTCGCTGAATTAAAACTACCATCGGCTTGCTTAGTCGCCTGAATTACCATGGCACCATCTTCTATATATGCATTTGCACTATCATTAGTATAATTTTGAAGTTCATTATTACCCCATCCAGTATTACCCGTTTCATAATTCCAAGTGGAAGTATCGATACTCCCTTCGTTAAAATCTGCTTCCCACACTAAGGTTTTACTATAACTCGTCGATGACAATAATAAACCGAATAATAAAGTCACAGATTTATTATTAAATGCTTTTCTCATGTTACACCCTATCAATTTATATAAAATTTAGTTTCAAATTTATTTCAAACACAAAGTAAAAAATAATCATTAGGTGGATAAATGATTATTTATACAAGATACCAATTCAATAGCAATTACATAAATTGACAATAAATTAAAAAAAATAACAATGATAAAATGTTGCTAACAAATCAGATGAATATATTTCAATATCAAAGAGACTTTTAATTGATTGACCTATTTATATTAATAAACACTTTTACAAACCTGTTCTGAATCATGATTATTTTATATATACTAGTTTATAACAAAAATGAAAATGTGATTTTATCTCATTTTTTACTTTCACACTTTAGCTTAATAGTACTTGAATAATAATATAATCATTATACTGTTATATTCCCATTAAAAAGCAGACCTTAATGTGAAAGTAATATGTTCAATAAAGCACAGCTAAGCCCTTAGTAAACTAAAGCCTTTTTAACCAATCTGTATTAAAACGCTCACCCCCTCCGCGTAATCCGTGGGTAAAATGGGTTGAACTCAGTTCCCAATCCAATAAGTTGTTTTTAATAAAATACAAGCGTTCATTCACGACAGTGGTTTTCACATTAAACTCAAAAACTCCGCTTACCTTATGATGACTGCCAAACCAAATCGCCTCTGCAGAATACTGTAAACCGTGAGCCGAAATCACAGGCACTTCCTTTAAACGGGCTTTTTTCGACAAAAACTTATCCACCACCCAATCTTCTAATTCAATATACTTATTAAAATGATAATCCCAATTCGCATCATAACCGGAATTTGAATAGGTCATGGTGCGCCAATCCGTTAAATTAGTCATTTGCGAGCGACTCTGGCTATAGCTAATACTTGCGCCTAATGATGGATTCTTGGATATCGAGCCTGATAAGCTAAGCCCCATTCCAGATGAGGTTGAGACTCTATCGGTACCGTTTTGATTTTCAGGACTACGCTTATAAAGCATTAATCCCGCCGACCCTGAAGCCGTCACTTTGACTTCAGGTTTCACTTGTTTCAAAAAATAACCTCTGTCTGTATCCTTATTCTGTGTCAAGGTCGGGTTAGCACTGCCAAAAGGACTGACAAAAATACTGGTCCCCAACTCTGTACGATAAGCAGCAAATGAATACCCATGTATCACGTTTAATTTGGCATCATCTTGCTCAAATAAGTATAAGTCGTTCATGACTATGGCCGAATAACAAAGGTGCTCAGCTTTCGCATTGGCAGGACAAGGATAACCCACTTGTCCTCCTGTGCTCAAATAGCTGTCTTTATTCATTACCTTATTCGATACGGCGACCTTAGGCATGCTTAAGGGACTCGCAAAGGATGGCTTGCGAACCGCTTGTTGCGCCGCAGCTCCTTCACTTAACACATGATTTAACTGAGCACGGATCTGGGTAAATGATAAATTTTTGCCAAAGTCATTAGCCAGCACTGTTTGTGTAGACAAGGATGGGGACGCTAAAGCAGCAATGCGTTTGTCAAACTGCACATCATAGTGTGCCGGTGCCCCTTGAGAGAATCGAGTAATACTCGCTTGCTGCTCAGTCTCAAATTGATCATTAAAGGTCATTATGATATCTGATCGATCAGCTTGAGGCATGATCAACACCAGAGGCGATTTAAACTGTATCGGCCAAAGATCAGCACTTTGCTTATTGCCATTGGCAACAAAAATGGGCTTTTTCCACTTTTGAGCCTGCTGTAAATACGCCATTAACGGCTTTGATGAGGCACTTTCATCAGGGGCTAGTTGCGCGAAATCAACAAACAGCACATCCGCTTGTCTAACCCTATTAAGCACGCTGTTAACTAAGCGACTTAACGGACCACTTAAAAGATATTGACTCGATAAAGGCGCATCAAACGGATTATTTTCAACATTCACATGAGACACTTGATGCTCAATCATTAATAAATCAAGAAACGCACTTTTTTCACTGCCTATCGCCAGTAACCTCGGCGGTGCTGATTTAACCTGATCCATCGTCACTGTCGCGGCGAACACCGGCCCTGCTAGACTGAATGAAAAAGCCAATAGTCCAGCAAACCACCTAAACAACAATCTTATATGTATTCTTTGACTTATCATGCACATTCCCTCCTTTGATGACTAATCTGAACGCGGGATCAGCTGCTGATATAAATGAATGAGCTGCGACTTTTGACCCTCATAACCCCAAGTTCAAGTTAACTATCATCATCTTTTTAAGAAAAAAACAGCAATTAGACATTTAGCTAGGTAAAAAGGGGAATGCATTAGTCTTCCCCATTTTTAAGGTGGTAAATAAAGAGACAAACGCTCTCGAATCTTGCTCCCCAAAACCACAGGTTTATTCTTTTACACGCCATTCAATCTTAAATCATCCCCAACACTCAAAATGGTCAAATTGACCACTTTTTAATAACGCCATTTAGGCTATTTTTCGCTAACAAAACCTGTGTTTTTGAGGGTTAAAGCACGGACTTAGTCCAATTGCCAAGGCCGCATTTCGTACTTTCCCTATATATGGTAAATCGGAGTTGAAATTGGGAAATTATCTTTTTTCAGTTGAACTAAAGTTAGCTCTACCCCATATACCTCACTAAATGAAAACAAACAACCTTAAAACACATGCATCTTTTATCTTAGGTGTCCCCTTATATAAAGCAGCCACATCAAGGGTTTTGAGGTAAAATACTCCAAACAACCATAATAAGCT
>NZ_CANLZC010000154.1 GCF_947495455.1 uncultured Shewanella sp.
ATTAGTAGAAAGCACAACACAGATAGGGGCAAAAATAGCGCTATTAAGCGGCGCTGCTTATCCCGAGTTCAGGTTAAATAAACTCATCCCAATAAACGGTCATCGGCACATCAATATTTGTGCTGATGATCAGAATACTGAATAAAAAATTGACTACACTGAATAGACCTTTCTTTAATCTATTTGGTTTTACTATGCTATTGCAAAAATTAATGCTTTCCTTCTGTCTTTTAACCTGTTCATTCGCGGCGTTAAGCCAAGCTAATGACAAAAATGTGTCTGGCATTTGGGTGACTCAAGCCCCTATTCCTTACTTAGTTGAACATACTAATGCCCATCCATTTGGCGCTCCGGTCAATCACGGTAAACAGTAATTACTCAAACGAAAAATCACATTAGAATGGCAATTGATACAAGATAAAGATGGCCTAATCACAGGCACAAATAATTGGATAAGCTATGATGAAAATAATAAAAAGGTCATTGAAGGCAATGAATTTCTCATCGGATCGTACCAAGCACCTCGTATTATCCTGACAGAATTTGCCGATAATAGTGCCCATGTCACTTTCGATATCACTTTTAAAAACAACCAACTCATTGGAATCGCTTATAGTCAAACAGGCCCTAAAATGCTAGCCTTTCCTTTTAAGCTTATTCGAAAAAACAACAATAAAAAGAACAAGTAAGCTATTCCCAATATTTCAGTCAATATTGCAGTAATAATTAAATTTTTAACAATAAAGATTTTAACCTAAGTGCATTACTGCCAACTATAATTAAAATACTTTAATTCATCTGGAAACAAGCATGAGAAAAAGTATATTCATTTTAATCAAACATTGCAGCACACTCATATTTCCCTTTCTCGTCCTCATCGCTCCACTGACCCAAGCAGCCGAAGAGGACGTAACAGGCACTTGGTATACAACTAAAAAATTCAGCTATTTAGTCGATAAAACTGAGACTCAGCCCTTCGCAGCCCCCAATACCCGTGAACCCATTCCTTTTCATGAACGCTATATGACAGTCGAATGGAAACTCACTCAACGCCCTGATGGCATCATTACAGGAACAAGTAAATGGACATCATACGATAGTAACCAAAAAAAATTAATGAATGGTTCTGACATTCTATTAGGTGGCATTAATCATAACCATATTATTTTGTCAGAAACGTCCGATATTCATGCTCAATTAGTTTTTGATTTTCAATTGGATAACGCCAATAAAATGAGCGGCATTGGTTACAATATCATTGGCCCAAAAGAAGTCGCCATGCGATTTGAACTGATAAGGAAAAAATAGTTATTTATCTTCAGCCCCCTCTGAAAGCCGCTGCGCCTCTTCTGCGGCTTGCTCTTGTTTAAACCTTTTCAACACTAACATACCAACGAGTGCAAATAAGACTTCCAGACCCAAGTAAATATTCAATAGCCAATTTGCCATACCATCAATAAGCAAACTCATGGCCCTTCCCGCTGCCAACCCCCACATAAATACAATCAAACTGTATAATGCAGGTGAAGTGAGTCCTTTATTGGATGCACCCAGAATCCAAAAAATAATTAAGGCTAAATACAGCCCCATGATGGCACGAAAGATATGAATACTATTGATGGTATCCACTGGAAAACCATATAGCCAAGGAATACTGGTTTGCGGCGCCACACCGTATGACAGTGCAATAGGAAATACACCTATTACTGAGATAATTAAAAACACTTTAGCTTGAAACATACCATTAGCTCCCTTTTGTTAAGCGACTAGAATATAAAACTCCCTTTCATCCATTTATCACGTTTATCATTTTCTTAGGGGCTATTGCGCTTTGGTGATGATTTCTGCAGCAGTTTGGCGGGCATTTATACAAGGCAGAGCTTATGCTGTGTAGTTATTCTACATGAATAAGCGATAACGCTGTAAAAAGGCGCCACAAACGCTGTCCGTAGGATCCAGATAAACGTGTTTTACTTTTTGTTGTAGCCCTTTTTATTAAATAAAGGAGGCTTCCAAGACTAGACAGCACTCACTACACTTTAATTAAAACACGTATATACTGGACATAATTTGGCCACAAAAGTTCAACAGCTCCTAAATTATTTAGTTGCTAATTGCTAAATTAGCAACAAAAAGGCGCAGCTTTTAAAAAGCTGCGCCTTTCAATAAAAAAGAGGATCTGATTTTATTTTTTATTGGCTATTGCTTGGGTCACTTGCTCAATTGACGTACCGCCTAAGGCTTCACGCTTAGCTAAGCAAGACGCTATCGTTAAGCAGTCATACACATCATCGCTAATGATATCCGCAAAGCCTTGTAACTCGGCTAATGGAAAATCTTCTAAAGGTTGTTGTTTCGCAATGGCAGCCACCACGACTTCCCCCACTACATGGTGCGCCTCTCTAAAAGGCATACCTTTAGCCACTAAATAATCTGCCAGCTCAGTAGAATTGGCATAACCTTGCTGCGCAGCTTGAAGGGCTCTGTCACGATTAACGCTCAAGCCATTGAGCACTAATGCCGCCATTTCAAGACAAATTGACCAGGAATCCATGACATCAAATAGACCTTCTTTGTCTTCTTGCATGTCTTTATTATAAGCCAATGGTAAGGCTTTCATGGTGGTTAAAATACCCATTAAACTGCCATAAACACGGCCCGTCTTACCACGAATAAGCTCAAGCGCATCAGGGTTTTTCTTTTGCGGCATGAGTGAAGAACCTGAGGTCACTTGATCGTCTAATTCAATAAAGCCCGCTTCTCCACTATTAAAGAAAATCAAATCTTCCGCCATACGGCTTAAATGCATCATGCTGATGCTGGCATCACTACATATTTCAACCACGTGATCTCTGTCTGATACGGTATCGAGACTATTAAGGGTAGGAGAGGCAAAACCTAGGGCTGCAGCGAGTTTAACTCTATCCATGGGATAAGCCGTACCCGCTAACGCGCCAGATCCTAATGGACAAGTATCGGCACGCTTTAATGCATCTTTCAAACGGCTAATATCCCGTTCAAACATTTCCACATAAGCTAAACACCAATGACCAAATGTCACAGGCTGGGCTCGCTGTAAATGGGTATAGCCGGGCATCACGGCATCCAGCTCACGCTCTGCAAGCGCAATCAACTCAGCGCGTAATTGCGTTAACAAGCCCAGTAATCGCTGACCTTCTTTTTTACACCAAAGCTTAAGATCTGTTGCCACCTGATCATTACGTGAACGACCCGTGTGTAACTTTTTGCCTAAATCTCCCACTTTAGCAATCAATGCTTGCTCAACAAAGCTGTGAATGTCTTCAGCATTCGATTGAAGGATCAGCTCAGGCTTATCACCCACTTCCGCTAACAGTTCATTCAACGCTTGCTGTAGTTGCTCACATTCTTGTGAGGTGATCACACCAACTTGACAAATGGCGCTAGCCCAGGCAATCGAGCCAACAATATCTTGCTCAATTAATCGATAGTCCACAGGTAATGAATCATTAAACAGTTTAAACAACGCACTACTTTCTTGACTAAATCTTCCACCCCATAATGCCATGACAAGGCCCTCTACTAATTCTGTTTCGTTCACTGCGCAATAGCTTGAGTTTAAATAAACTCAAGCACACTGACCTATTTAGTTTGTAATGCTCTGATCCGACTTGATAAAGAATACAGACGAATAAAGCCTTCTGCGTCTTTTTGATCGTAAACATCATCTTCACCAAAGGTGGCAAACTCTTCAGAATAAAGGCTATTAGGCGAGCGCTTTTTCACCGCTTGAGCTTGGCCTTTATATAGCTTAATCACCACTTCACCATTGACTAATTTCGCCAATGATTCAGACGCCGCCAATAACGACTCACACAAAGGCGTAAACCAACGACCATCATAAACAAGGTGTGCCATTTGCGCGCCGACTTGCTCACGCCATTCACGACTGGTTTTATCCAACACTAACTCTTCAATGGCTCTCAACGCAGCAAACATTACAGTGCCACCGGGCGTTTCATAACAGCCACGTGACTTCATGCCCACTAATCGATTTTCGGTAATATCGATACGGCCCACGCCATGAGCACCCGCAATTTTATTTAACTTAATCAATGCGGCATAGGGACTTAACGCCTCATCATTCACTGTTGTGATCCGGCCTTGCTCAATTTTAAGTGAGACATATTCAGGCTCATTAGGCGCATCTTCTGGCGCCACCGTCATAGTCCAAACCCCTTTTGTGGGCTCATTCCAGGGATCTTCTAACTCACCCCCTTCATGAGAAATATGCCAAGCATTGGCATCACGGCTATAAATTTTTGTTGCCGATGCTGTGGTTTTAATATTCCGCTCGGCAAGATAAGCTAATAAGTCTTCACGGCTCACCATAGACCACTCACGCCAAGGAGCAATCACTTTTAAATCCGGAGCAAGCGCAGCAAAACAGCCTTCAAAGCGCACCTGATCATTACCTTTACCCGTACAACCATGACAGACCGCATCCGCACCCACTTTACGCGCCACTTCCACTTGTGCTTTGGCAATAATCGGTCTTGCCATTGATGTCCCTAACAAGTAAGTGCCTTCATAAATCGCACCTGTTGCTATGGTCGGATAAATATAATCAGCCACCAGCTCTTCTTTTAAATCCACGATGTGGCATTCAGAAGCTCCAGATGCTAGCGCTTTTTCAGTCAAGCCTTCGAGTTCTTCTTCTCCTTGGCCCACATCGGCACAAAATGCAACGATTTCACAATTATCATAGTTTTCTTTTAACCAAGGAATAATCGCTGAGGTATCAAGACCCCCCGAATAGGCTAATACCACTTTTTTAACACTAGGAGATTGGGTTTCTGTAGACATGTTCGTTCCTAAATTCTATCGGTTATTCAACTATTTATTTTTGAGCAAAGTCACTAACACCGCATTTTGCGCATGCATACGATTTTCAGCTTGCTGTAAAATCAATGAACCCTCGCCATCAACCACATTCGCGCTGGCTTCCACGCCACGATAAGCGGGCAAACAATGCATAAAGTATTGCGCTCCCGCTTTATCCATCATGGCTTGATTGACCTGATAAGGCTTAAATTTAGCCTCAATATCCGCCAAGTCAACATCATCACCCATTGAAATCCATGTATCAGTATAAATAGCATGGTGATCAGCAATATCCTCAACATTTGAAGTTAAAGTGAGGGTACCGCCATGTTGTTTGGCTAACGCTTGTGCTTCACACACCACTTGCCCATCAGGAAAGTGCCCAGGTGGACACATCACAGTTAAACTCGCCCCTAAAATGGCCGCTCCATACATCAAAGAATGGGCCACATTATTACCATCGCCCACATAAGCTAATTTAACCTGACTGATGTCATCAAACTTTTCTGATAATGTCAGAAAGTCCGCTAATCCCTGACAAGGATGATACAAATCCGATAAGGCATTAATCACAGGTACTGTGCCGTGTTCGGCTAAACATTCAATGGTTGAATGTGAAAAAGTTCTGGCCACAATGGCATCTGCCCAGCAAGAAATATTGCTCGCAAAATCTGATACTGGCTCCCGCTTTCCTAACGCTCCATTTTGTTGATCTAAATAAAGGCAATGTCCACCTAATTTATTAATGCCAATATCAAAACTCACACGGGTTCTCAGTGATGGCTTTTCAAATAACATCACCACACTTTTTCCCGCAAGCGCCTGATTATACTGAGCAGGCTTGGCTTTAATCTCTTTTGCCAAGGCAAGCAAGTCTAATAACTGCTTTTGGCTCAATTCTTTTATCGATAATAAATGCTTCATTATTTTCCCTTTGACTCAATTCCCAAGCCTTATGGTTGAATTTGCGTGCCAACTGACTCACCTTGACTTAATGCATTCAATTGCTCTGCATCTCGCCAAGACGCAATTTGCACTGCGCGCCCCATTGCTTGAGCCACTTCAAGGGCGGCTTCCACTTTCACTTTCATGCCCTTTTCAATCACACCTTGCTTAGTCAACTCAATAATGTCAGCTTCATTTAAGTGGGCAATTAATTGGCCCTTGCCATCAAGCACTCCGGAGACATCAGATAACAATACCAATTCGCCAGACACTAACTTTGCCAATACCGTCGCCGCTTGATCCGCATTGACATTTAATAACTGCCCATTTGCATTGGCTGCAATCGAGCTCACTATGGGCATCCAGCCTTGTGATAAAATAAAATCAAGATAAGTGGCATCCTTTGGTGTCACTTCTCCCACTAACCCTAAGCGCTCATCTTTAATATTTGCGTGCACTAAATTAGCGTCACTCAGGCTCATACCCACACAAGTCACGCCTGCTTTTATTGCTGCAGCCTGCAGAAGTTTATTGGAGGTTCCTGCAAGTGCTCCAACTATCACAGGCATTTGGGCTTCGGGTGTCACTCTAAGGCCATCGAGTTTTTCAGTGACCATACCATTGGCCGTGAGTTGTTCCTCAACTAAATAGCCTCCACCGTGCACCATGATTAAAGGTTGCCCATTGGCAATCATTCTGGCTGCCGTGTCCATTAAACGGGCCATTCCCATTTCACATTGCAATAATGCGCCGCCCACTTTAAGGACCATAGGCGTTTTTTTCACTGATTGCATTTCACTATTCCTGACTGACATAGGCGACTTCTCTTTCACTCATAACATTAAAGCTTATAATGAATCTTTATGCATTGTAGGGCCTGACTCGCCGCCCCTTTCATTAAGTTATCAATGGCACTGGACACCACAAGATAGTGGTTATTTGCATCAAACTTCCATCCAAGGTGGCAATTTGGCGTATGTACAACATCATCAATTTTAGGAAATTGATTTTGTTTTACAGTGACTAAAGGCGCACTGTCATAAACACTATAGGCTTTTTCGATATCCTCAATTTGCGTACCAGCCTTTAGCTCCACGGTAATGGTCGCTAAAATGCCGCGTTTGAAATTCCCTAGATGTGGCGTAAAAATCACTTCATGGCCTAAATGGGTGGCTATTTCAGGTTGATGACGATGCCCTAAAACACCATAAGGCGTTAAACTGACCTCACAAAAGCTGGTATGTAATTGTGCTTTACGGCCCGCCCCCGTCACGCCGCTCACCGCATTGATAACAGGCAGTGTTTGCGTCATTAGGTGCGCTAGAGGTTTCAATGCGGTCAATGATGCCGTTGGATAACAGCCAGGCACAGCAATCATCTTGGTTTGCTCAATTTGAGTGTGATTCCACTCCGCTAAACCGTAAACAGCTTGAACCAGCACTTCAGGGTATTCATGCTCAAAACCATACCACTTAGGGTATTGTGCAACATCACTGAAACGATAAGCACCACTTAAATCAAATACCGTTAAGCCTTGCTGATAAAACCATGCTGCGAGATGCAAGCTTACTTTATGATCAGTCGCCAACACCACAGCATCACATTCTGCTGTAATTTTATCTTTAGCATTCTCAGACAGAGGCTGTAACCGCTGCGCTATATGACTGTAATTAGGATAAAGCTCACCCAAAGGTTTATCTTTATCTAAACTGTTTTCAGAAACATACAAGCCTTGAAGAGACAAGGTCCCTTGCTCATGGATCAGTGCGGTGATTTGTGCACCGGTATAACCACTCGCACCGATAATAGCTATGCTTTTCATAATGAATGATTTCTCAAAATAACATGTAATAAAAAATGAGGTGGATGTCAGTTCAATAGACGCTTAATACACAGTCTAGGTAAAAAGATTATCGTCGAAACTGAAAGCCCAAACTGTAAAGGATAGACTCGGCACTGTACATTAAGTGAAATAGGGTTACTCTCATTTATAAGCCCACCAAATATGGTACTGATATTAGCTAAGTGCTAGACTAGCACAAACAGCTATTTATGCAATATATTTGAATATATATTTTTAAGAGATGAACTATGCTAACTTTACCTGACATTAAAACCACCTTTAGCCAGTTAATTGCCACGCCTTCTATCAGTGCACTGGAAGCCGAACTCGACATGAGTAATCAAAAAGTTATTGATTTACTTGGAAATTGGTTTTCTGATGCTGGATTCAAATGCCAAACACAGGCCGTGGCTGATTCTCGTGACAAACACAATTTTCTCGCGAAAATCGGTAAAGGAACCGGAGGTCTGCTACTTGCTGGCCATACGGATACTGTGCCCTTTGATGAAGGACGTTGGAGTCAGGATCCTTTTACGCTGACTGAGAAAAATGATCGTTGGTACGGACTCGGTACGTGTGACATGAAAGGTTTTTTTGCATTAGTCCTTGAAGCAATTAAAGACGTCCCTCTGAATAAATTAAAACGTCCCATTTATATTCTTGCCAGTGCCGATGAAGAGACAACAATGAATGGTGCAAAAGCCTTTGCCAAAGCAAAGTCCATTGCCCCTGACTATGCCATCATAGGAGAACCCACGAGTCTCAAACCCGTATATATGCACAAAGGCCACTTAACACAAGGAATAAGAATAACGGGAAGAAGTGGTCACTCATCGGATCCCAGTAAAGGCCTTAATGCAATAGAGATTATGCACTTAGTCATTGCTCAGCTATTAAAATTAAAACAATTTTTAAATGAAAATTTTCATGAACCCGCATTTAGCGTGCCTCACCCTACCATGAATTTTGGTCATGTTCATGGCGGAGATGCAGCCAATCGTATCTGTGGCTGCTGTGATTTACACATTGATCTTCGTCCAACACCTTGCGTATCGATAGAAGAACTTGAACAATTGGTCATTCAATACTTAGCGCCAGTTTGTGATCAATACCCAGGCGCAATAGACGTTGCGCCACTTTATCCCCCTTCAGAATCCTTTGCTGGAAAGCTTGATGATCCATGGACACAAATCGTTGCAAAGTTGTCAAACAATCAAGCAGAAGTTGTTAACTATGCAACAGAAGCCCCTTATATTAAACAGCTAGGCTGTCAAACATTAGTGCTAGGTCCAGGCAGTATTGACCAAGCGCACCAGCCAGATGAATATCTCGATGTCGCTTATATAAACCGCACAAAAGAACTCATTAAAAACCTTATATATCATGCATGTATAAAGTAAACCTCCATCTATCCAGATTAAGAAATTAAGCAAGAATTCTTAATCTGGCATTCTTTATAATCAAGAGTAATATTAATCGATATTGATAATAAAAAGGGCCCGTTATACTAATGCCGATCATTTAACGATTTATTGATCGGTTGACTGATCGTTTAAATGCGTCAAAATCCGAGTCCTATCTCTA
>NZ_CANLZC010000155.1 GCF_947495455.1 uncultured Shewanella sp.
GGTTTTCAGCCTAACTGTGTCCAAATCTTAGTGTGGCGCTGAGTGTTAGCGAGTGCGAATGGGTGAAAGTTGAGCAAATCGACTGGGTTTTCAGCCTAACTGTGTCCAAATCTTAGTGTGGCGCTGAGTGTTAGCGAGTGCGAATGGGTGAAAGTTGAGCAAGTCGACTGGGTTTTCCGCTCAACTGTGTCCAAATCTTAGTGTGGCGCTGAGTGTTGGTGAGTGCGAATGGGGAAAAGTTGAGCAAATCGACTGGGTTTTCAGCCTAACTGTGTCCAAATCTTAGTGTGGCGCTGAGTGTTAGCGAGTGTGAGTGGGGTTGAATAAACGTATTGATGATAACTATGAATACTTCTTAGTTGAAAAGAGTTTAGCTTTATTCGATACTGATAACATCAAAGTATAAGAGTGACGTTAAATGAACAAAGGTGAACAATTAGAGCATCAAGATATGGATGATGATAGTGCTTTAATGATAACAACAAATAAGAGTGTTGATTTAAAATCTACTTTTTTCAAAAAAAGTCATAATTTAGTTTTTTCACAATTATCATTATCTCCGGTTATGCATGATATTGTTGCTTTGTTTCTCACTCGTTTACATAAAGATCACTGGGTTCCATTTATGAACGGGGAGCAGATACACAGTCCTACGTATAGTTTTTCAAGTGATGTATTAAAAGATTGGTTTGGGTTTTCTGATTCAAAGCAACAATATGCTACTTTGGTGTTGCCAGCAGAGCGTTTAAGTAAGAAGTCGATTGGTATAAAAGACCCTAAAACGAAAAAATTCTCATTTACATCACTATTTAAACGCATTTATTATGAAGATGGTGTACTGTACATCACTCCGAATGATTTACTGATCAATGAGTATTTAGCGATTTCCGGAGGGCACAGTCAAGTTCCTCATCGTAATTTTAGAAACATAAAAACAGAACATGCTAAGCGTCTTTATACCATGTTGTGTCGCTATAAAAACGACGCTTTTAGCGTATTTCATCCTCAAAAACTATCCGAGCTCCATGCATACTTTGGATTGCTTGATCAGCAGGGACAGCTGAAAACAAAGAGTTATGGGCTCGTCAGCAAATTCATTCAGCGAATTATTAAGCCTTCTATAAATTTAATAAATAAAAATGAGCCCTTTATTCATTTTTTAACTGATGAAAAATCGGGTAATTTGGGGTATGAGGCTATCAAAGAAGGTCGGAAGATAGTTGCCATTAGATTTTTATTTAAGTGGGAAAACCCACAATTAGCGGCTAAAAACGAAGCAGAGGAGCGTGCTAAACTGGGTGGTGTGATCTCTCCATTTGAGATGGCCAAGTTGACTTTTGATATGGTGAGTCATTTCTCACCGAATGATCCAGGAAATCCGACTGTGGGTGAATTGAATAACATGATGTCCCTAACTGGGCAACTGCTATCAGAAGGATTCGTATTAGATACAGAGTTTATGTCTAATTTTGCTCTGGCGATGTCAGAAGCGAAAAACAGAGATGCGCTCAATTCTTTAAATAAAGGGGCTGTCATTGAGCATCATGATTTATAGTCTTTGGGATTTAATCTTTTTTATTGAATAAGTCGCATATTAAAATATCAGATTTTTTATCACCCTCAAGATAAAGCATTTGGCAGTGATGTCTGAGCGAGTACACCTAAAGGACTGCCCTTGCGATAACTCAAATTTAACCTGTTATCTCCTTAATTTATTGAGTGGTTGCTTTTTGATTGTTTTGGGTGGTTTTTAGACTAAATTCTAGCTTGCAAACACACTCATATCTCATTTCTCTCGGCCAAATTAACGGCTTTAGCGCTTAAAAGCCGCAGGCTGCTTCGTTTAACTAAGCTAAAAATGCTGACTCGCGATATGATACAAATTAACTAAACTTACCTATGATACGCTTCTTCAGTCCATGTGGAGACAAAAATGCCCCGTCAAAATAGGAATCCTCCATTAAAGAGCTATATTGGCGCAGTCTCTATTTGCTCATCCATTGAACCCCATTTATTGACGGATACAATAGAGTACACTCACATCACCATTGGCCTAGATGATTGCTTATATCCTACTCGTCAAGTTCGAAAATTATCCGACGTAGAAGAGGAAATGCAGAGGAGCAGTTTTGTCTATCGTCCATCATTTAAACTGGATGGACTCTATAACTTTGTTTTGTTATCGCGGCGTGCCATGCTTATGGGAGCAGATTCAGATGATTTTTTCGATCAGAAAAGAGAGAGCTACTATGAGCTTCGTCTGTGGCGCGGCTTTACTGATCATCCCTTTAAACGTGTGGGGGTAATGGATTATCGTGGTGTTAAAGTTGAAACCAATGCATTAGGTTATTTAAGTTTTGAAAAAATGAAGTTTATACTCGACTTTGTAAAAGTACTCGCCCATTATCAAAACAAAGAGCAAGTAATTGATTTTATGGTATACACCATTCATGGTTTACTTCAAAATAAAGGATACACAAAATACAACTCTGATGATGAATCATTCTATTCACCTTCAATAACAGCAGCACCAACAACACCATGCTCAACAACAACTTCAGTGGTATCTGCGGCTGCCTATACAAGCCTAGAGGATAACGAGGAGCAATCGCGGTGGAGCATTGTTAGTGATGAGGATCTTCCGCCTCTTCCTCAATCTTCTGCAAATACAACAGTGAGAGTCGCTCACATTTCAGCGCCTAATAATGTCAATTTAACCACCCCGCCCCCTAATAGCATTTTAGCATTCTTATCGAAGCAAAATCCTTCACCCTCTAATAGCATCTTAGGAGGTCAAAATTCTTCCCCCTCTGATAAACACATGATATTGACTGATCAGGATATAAGTGAGCTTATTGATGATACGGCCAAATTTATTGGCCATTTAAAGGGGGCTTCTAGTTTACGTCTTGCATTTAGAAGGACAAACAGAAAGGGAGCATTATTATCAAAAGCCCAAAAAACGTTCACTCTTATTCATAAAGAATTGCCTCCAAAAAGCTTACTTAATATTAATGAGCTTGAAACCAGTATAACGTTTGTCATTGAAGCCATCATACAAGTTGCATTTTTAGTTAGAGATGAAGAAAAAGCGGCAAAAAAAGGTGTCGTTCGTAAAACAAGCACTGCAGAAGCATTGTTTTCACTTCGTACTCGTTATAGATTTGAAAAAATCCCCGGCTGTGACTTCTTAGAGCGAATGAGAGAGTATAAATCTCAAGCGAAGAGCAATAAAGATCAATATTATCAGCAGTCAAGAGACATGATGTTTAAGTTTAATAAACATATCTTATATCGGGATGAGGTAAAAAAATTCTATTATGATTATGCTGAAGACATGTTAAAAAACTTTCGGAAAATTCATTTACCGAGAAGTCACGATGATTAGTCTTCACTCCAATCACTGAAGTGGTTGAGTTTGTTTTAAGTCACTTTCTTGATGGCTGTGATTTTATTCGCTCTTTATAAAAGGTTTAAATCACCAATTTTAGTGATGAGGTAGCTTCCCTATAAGGGGTTTTGCGCCCATTTCAGCGAAAAGTCCAAAGTGGCTCTGTAAGCCTCATTCCACAAGGCATTCGGAGCACTCCTATATTAATAAAGTCCTTAATTTAAGCCATGAGTCTTAATTTTCTTGGAGACTTTAGCTATGGTTGCCCTTGAACATCCAAGGTAATGCTGGATCTGATTGTAAGTTTTTTCGTCTTTAAGCAGTTCAGCTATTTTATCCTGAAGCTCAATATCGTCTGGCCTACCTTTATATTTTCCATTCTTTTTTGCTTTTTGGATCCCCTGAAATTGTCGTCTTCGCCTGTCCTCATAATCTTTTCGGGCAATCGCCGCCAACATATCGAGCATCATGTCATTTAATGCACTCAGCATTCTATTGGTAAACTCGTCGTTTGTAGCAATCAACTGATGGCTAGTTGGTAGATCCAGAGCCACGATACGAATTTTCTTATCCTTGATTATTGATTTCAGCGTTTCCCAATCTACAGTATTTAACCGGCTGATCCTATCAACTTGCTCTACCAGTAATACATCCTCTGGTTGTGCAATATCGAGCAGCCTAAACAGTTCTGGCCGATGTAATCTTGCTCCAGATTCATTTTCTATGAACCAAGCGGATATTTTTAGGCCACTGCCTTGGGCAAATTCAGTTAACCCCTCTTTTGCTCTTTCTGCATCTTGTTCATCGGTTGAGGCTCGAAGGTAAGCGTAGACTCTAAAGGTGTGCATAGTTCATTTTATATGGTTTAGTATTTGTGGTTCATTTTAAATACTATTATTAAATTAATAAACCAGTTTTCCTTTGGTTTACTTAAGATGCACTTAAATCGAACCATATGCAGTAAACTGATTACTGTCTTTCGTCATTAATTGGATCCGTTTTGAGTGAAGAAACAGCTTTTCTTTACTTGGCTGAGTTTCCTGAAGTACATCTATGTCACAGAGTTGTTTTAAATAGACAGAGGCTGTTTGTCTTTTGGCAAGTCCTGTATCAACCAGATTGCTGATCCGACAATCAGGTTGCTCAAAGATAATTTGGATTAATTCGTAGCTGTATATCTTAGGTAAAGCATCACGTACAAACTCGATTGTATGCTCTATGAGCTGACGGGCAGCGGTAATTTTCTGAGTCGTCCATTGCTCGGTTTCGGGCACTGCGTTAAGCATAAAACAGATCCAACTTTTCCACTCTTGATCTTTGATTACATTCAATAAGAGTTGATAGTAGTCTTGCTTGTTTTGAACAATATAACGACTTAAATACAAAATAGGCAGGCTTAGTAGGCCTTGTTCGATCAGGTGGATATGCAAAATACGCCCCGTTCTGCCATTGCCATCCGTAAAGGGATGGATCGCTTCAAATTGATAGTGAGCCGCCATTTTCATCAGCGGATCAATATCATCTTCATTATGAATAAACGCCTCCCGGTTACTCAACAGCCCTTTAATGACATCTTCTTTGGTAGGTGGTGTGTAAATGATATCGCCGGTTACACTATTACTTAACACTGTGCTAGGTACTTTGCAGATATCCATGTTCATGGATTTTAAAATGCTGCAAATTTCTATGTTGTAGTGGTACAGTAAATTTGGCTACCTAGTTAGAGGTGATATGATTCACCTCATAAGTCAATAGATAACATCATGGCAAAACGTAAAAGAAGACTTTTTAGTGCAGAATTCAAACTTGAATCGGCTCAATTGGTACTCGAACAGAACTATACAATCATTGAAGCAGCACAGGTCATGAATGTGGGTAAATCCACCATCAATATAACGGTGGGCTGACACCCAATGAATCAGAGCGGTTGTTCTGGTTAAACTCTAAAAACGTGGCCAATATTAATTGAGCACTACACTTCAAAAAATGGGTAACTGTCAAATCAGATCTGAGCGAGTACACCTTATTTTTTATTTTCCTTTTGCCATTCATCTATGATTTTATAAAATCTCTTTAAATAAAAGTAATATAAATATAAATCATACTGTCCATTCAACCTTAAATGTCTTGCGTTGTCGGAAAGAATATCTCGAATAGATAAAAAACCATGATCATTTTGTCTTCGACTCTGAGTAGAGTATGTGGGAGCATCTAAAAATAACTGTATTAGCGGCCCAGGTGCTCGACGATGTAGGTCCCAGTCTGCTTTTTGATAAACCATCGCATTTTTTGCGTTTTCGCAATGTTCTTTTACTGCCTTAACATATCTGATGGTGACACTTCCCACCCAGGACGCCTCCTTGGAGTAGTTGTAGAGCGTGTTCACTGCTTGATTTACTTCATAATAACTGGCTCCGTTTTGTGTTAAAGCCGCCAGCATAATCCTTTGATGTGTAAGATAAGGTTCCTTATTTTTTTCTTGGGCCATATGTAACACATTCATATCGTTTATGGGTGTGTTGTTGCATATCCTATAAAGTGAAGAGAATGCGCTATCAAATACGTTATCTATTTTAATGGCCTCTGTGTAATCATCGTCTTTAATCACAGTACTCTTTTTAGGTAATATATCATTCCAATTCGTTGACCGACTTAATAAATCATCGTCCAATCCCATGACTTTTGTGACCATATAGCTATGAGATATCATGTATAATATTAATGCGACCGAATAATAATTGTCATTGGCTAACATCTCTTTTATTTGTGTACTCATTTTTGGCAGTGATACGTCAGTTGTGGCTAAATGGGCTAATAGCCCATCACCTGTTGCTTTGATCAAGCCATATAAAGCAGGATAGCTCATAATACCCATCACCCTTGGGTAAGAGCTGCGCCTGCTTCGAAATGATGTGTTTTTACATAGCGCACTCCTCGCCTTGCTCTGCTGCTTACCCGCACCGAAAAGTTGCTCAAAAAAACTCTCATCGCTGTCAGCAGTACCCTTGCTTCCTCTGTTTACGTTTTGCTCAAGGTATGTCTCCATGACGTCTTTAGTATGAACATCTAAAAATATACTCTTTCCAGCATCCATTATGCTATCATTCACACGTGCAACAGGGACATAGGTTTCTCGATTAAACTTATCGTTACTCCAGCCAAAATTACTTGTGGCTAAATTTTGAGCGTTTTGTAATTCTTGCTTATTCAGTTGTTTTTTGTGCTCAAATACGCCAAACATTGCTTGGTATGTTCCACTTGATAATCCAATAACACCTTTAAAGGCCACCACCATTTCTGATTGTGTGACGACTTTTGATCCCAGTAGCATAGCGGCAACATTACCTTTTAGTCGCATAGGACCTGTGGTAACCCGTTCTTTCATTGCCACTACCGCATTCACAGCTTGCGCCTTCATGTTATCTGTAATCGATTGGCGAATATCATCCTTAATAAATGTTTTTTGTAGCTCGTCCCAGGCCTCATGTAAATCCGCTTGAAAGGTTTGTGCCAGTAATATCACTGAATGATTTAAGCGCAATAAATCATTAATATCATCGGTGTTTGTATGTTCTAAGTCAGGGGTTAGCACGTCGATGATCCTTTGATTTCTTATCGATAATTTAGGATAATTTGTCCCATATACTCTGGTTTTCAAATTCTTTATTTTTGTATCTACGTACTCTGTATGAGTTTTCGTGCTTCTTGTTATTTTTCTTAAGCATTCAAATAAAGAATACACGATATACAATGCAATACCCGTCATATTATGTTGATTTGAACTCAAAGACAGCAATATGTTATCAATAATCTTGATTGCATATTCCTCCTTTTTATCCTGCTCTTCATTGATGCTTAGGAGTGAACCTATCATGTTAGCGGTATCGGGATCACTTAATAGGGACAAGACTATGATGGCAACAAGACAAGAGCGTGTTTCAGGTTGAAAACCTTTACATGTGTCCAAAAAAAATTTTGTTTTTTGAACCACTTTATTGCCATACTTAATTAATGGATTTACATCAGCATCCATAAAATTTAACCAAATGACGCATTTATTAAACTCTGAAAGCGTTCCCCTATTTTGATAAGCATAAATTAATAACCAGTCTTTAAAGGATGTCGTACTCCCCTTAAGCAGGGGTTGGTTTAAGTCTCTTGCCCAGATACCTCTTACTCCAGGATAATTACTCTTAGTACAATTTGTTCCAGATAAATTCAATAACAGTGTATTAACGTTAAAAATAGTGGTATAAAAATTATTATCAGGCTCGGCTTCAGGTTGACATAATGTCCATAACCCGTGTCGAAGCATGGCATAAAAAAATAACGACGTTTTACGACCGTAATCGTGTTGATTGATATGAACTTGTAATGTTTTAATAAACTCCGCCTCTTTATCCGCGATCGATTGATTAACGTCTTCTTGGCTCTTGATCGACAGCTTGACATAGGCTTGGTATTTCTCCTTTTGGCTACTCACATAAGGTCTATCCAGTGTATTTTGTTTTTGTTGGTTTGTGCATAAATAGTCATGAATATTAGAGAGTAATTGTAAATGCACTAATTCCTTTTTATTCACCTCATCAACATCCAATAAGTACGCTTTGGCTCTTGCAAGATACGTGGTTGCCATTTTTCCATGTGTTCGCAATTGGTTTGAAAGGACGGCGACGTTTAATCGAATGTCGTTATAGATATCTTTTAATGCACTTGTCCAATAAGTATCACCTTTGACGTTGGCATGGGATGCAATTGCAGGCAAAATATCATAAATAATCCCATCAAGTAATGTGCCTATTGCGGCTTCATCTTGGTATAACGCTTGTAATTTTTCAATAAATTGCTCTCGATTAAAGATACTCACTCCATGCTTGTCGATCATTTGTTGAACCGTTCGTTTACCGAGATCTAATAATACTAAGCGCTCAAACAAGGAAATTAATGTCGCAACCGATAGTGAGACTAAGGGTAATAGCAAGCTTGTTGAGTTATTCACTATCTGCTCTATCGTATTTTTTATCGCTTTATCCTGTAACCCATTAATGCCTTGTTGTTTATCCTTTTGATCAGTAAAGCACTCATTATATTTCTCGATATAAAGGATCATTAACTTGATGACTTTTTCGGCGTCAACTTCAGACTGATTGCCACTGTCTCCTATTTTAATATGTTCCTGTAACCCTTTATTGGCAACCGCAATGGATTTCGTTGTTTTGAAATAATTATTAACACCTTGGGCATGGGTACATACAAAGGAGTGAATAAGCATGCTGTAAGCGTAATCCAGTAATAAATAGAAAGGGGTAACGGCGGTATCTGAAAAGGA
>NZ_CANLZC010000156.1 GCF_947495455.1 uncultured Shewanella sp.
ATGCCATGAAAGTTCCCAAATAAAATCAACTTCCTGGGAATCACCTGTGAGTAAAAAAACTGGGGATTCATCAGTACTCGGCATATTTCATCAATACGAGTATGATTTATCTATATGCAGTTCCTTAACACTCACCGAGTCATTATTCAACTTAACAAGCTTTTTTAGCCTTGATTACTTGTATATTTAATATGAAAGACTCCGCTTATTTAAAAATAACTTCATTCTTTATAGTGTGATATAAAAACTGAAATTTATTTTATTATTTTTTAGAACAAGACTCATTATGTTAAATAAAAACACTTCGACCTTAACAAATAGAAAATAATAATTCTACTTTCATCCTTTTAAATATAGTAAGCACACATCAGTCAGATTATTATATTTTGATTAAGTTTTATTCTAATTCTATTTTTTATAATAAAAGGGATTGTTTTTTATTTTTAACACCTGTATATTTCACCTCGCTAGGAGCAACAGTGTCCGTTGATATTAACTAAGGCACTTATAATAACTTATGGATGAGTTGACTTTAGTCTAATATAAAACCTCATCACTTCTCATTTTTGTTCCTAGCTTTATTATAATTACAGGGACAATGAATAAATGAACAAATCTACAATCGCAGCCGCTCTTTTATTAAGCTTAACCAGTGCATCAGCATTTGCGGCAAATGATAATAACTATCATCATGAAGCTCAATTAGAGTTTAACAGCACAAGTGAGAACTTCTCTGACGGTAACTGGGATCTAAACTACCGTTATTACACTGAGTCTGTTGATCAAAAAACCGTACCTTATGCATTGAGTGGTTTTTTAGCACAAAGCTCTAATATTGGCGGCCATTTTGGTTTTAATAATGACGAAACAGATTTCCGCAACTATGGTTTCGATGGCGAGTATGTGTTTGATTCTAAGTGGTTTATCAATGGTAAGCTGAATCGAGCCGATCAAGATTCAGCAGATCAAATGACATATGGTATTGGTGGTGGTTACTACTTCAATAATACATCGAAAGTCTATGCAAACTACCAACGTTTAGATGTGGAACATCATGGTGAAAACACCGATGTTTATACTTTTGGTGTTAAAGGTTATTTACCAATTCCTGTTACTGAAGGTATTTTACTGGGCACAGAGTTAAACGGCTATCATTATTCTACCAAAGGTAAAACATCGACTAATGACTTTAGCATGTATGCCGATTGGTACATTACTCGCGCATGGTCTTTCGGTGCTAATTATAAAATTGAAGATAAAAGTGGCAGCGATGACGGTTACAGCATTAACACGGCTTATTTCTGGCGTCTAACGGATTCGATTTCAGCCTTTGCTAAAGTCGCCAAACAGTTTGAGCCGCATCAACAAGGCTTAACTGGCACATTGGCTATCAATGGCCGCTTCTAATATTTATTAAGCTAGACATAAAGTCATCATCTTAAATTAAATAGTATTGATGATTCATTAATGTGAATGCTGATATCAATAATAATCAGCATTCATTTTTATATAAACAAAGCCTAATTAATTGAGCTTACTTTATATAACCCTATTCTCACTTGCATCTTTAATAATATTTCGCTTATAGTACCCATGCTAGGAGCTAAGGGCTAAAAGTTAACGACTCATCCCTCTCAAAAAATGAATGAATATAGACTTATGGATAAGCTGAGCTTTCTCTTTTTACCTCCTCAAATAATGTCTAACGATTTTGTCTCCTAGCCTTATTTTAATTACAGGGACAAGATTAATGAATAAAATCACATTTGCTGGCTTTTTCTTATTGAGTGCTGTCAGCCATATAAGCCATGCAGTTCAAGACAAGCCTTATCATCATGAATCTCAAATTGACTATATTTCTTCCAGTGAAGACTTCTCAAATGGTAAATGGGCGCTGCAATACCGCTATTTTCAAGAGGCCGTCAATCAAGAAACTGTGCCTTATGCGTTAAGTGGCTTTTTAGCGCAAACCTCCAACATTGGTGGACAATATGTCGGTTTTGGCGATGATGATACTCGATATGACATCGATGGCACCTATGTTTTTGACTCGAAATGGTTTATTGGTTTAGGTTATCAAAAAACCGATATCAATGATGCGAGTCATCTAGCGCTAATTAACCGTTACAATACTCTTGGCACAGATTCAAAAACTTACGCTATTACTGGCGGTTATTACTTAAACAAAAGCACTGAGATTTATTTAGCCTACCAGTATAATGATGGTGAGCAAAGCAGTACCGCATACCATACCGACATGACAGGTCACTATTATCGCTTAGGCTTGAGAACCTTAGTCCCTATGACAGTCACTGAAGGTATCTATATTGATGCCAGTTACCAATATGCAGATACTGAATTACAATATAGTGGTGCCTATACGGGGAAAACCACTCAAAACAGCAATAACTTTAATCTAACAGCCGACTGGTATTTTACCCCTTCTTGGTCTGTTGGCGGTTACTATCATACTGATGATAGTAACAGTGACAACGATGACTATGGTATCGGAACGGCTTATTTTTTACGTCTAAATGATGTCTTGTCCGCCCGCATTAATGTCGTTAAGCAATTCGAACCCGACTTAGATGGTGTTTACGGTAATCTCAGTGTAAATGCCAGATTCTAATTCTGTTATCTCTTTTTCCCGTGCAGCTTATATTGCGCGGGAGCACGAGAAAATAGACTCTCATCATTTTTCATAGCGCTCTCTAGCCACTTTCGGCATAAACTCAAGCTGCTTTTCCACCATAGCATTGAGGGCATGATATAAAGGAGCCACATCCAATTGACTATCAATGGTCTTTAGACTAAGTGCCACAGCCTCAAGGGTGGATACACTGTCAACACGTGGAGCTTTACGTATTTTATACTGGGAAGGCGTATTCAAATTCAAATGCAATGCAGGATATTGCTCAAGCCAAGGGTTCAATGCCATCATTTTATAGGCTTTACGCCAAGTACCATCTAAGAAGATTAAAATAGCGTCCTTAACAGGTTTAACCTCATCCATACTTCTGCTTTCTTTTGTTGGGTATATGACATATATGGCTTTTTTACTCTGTATCAAATAATCCCTTAATGTTGAAAAATCATTCGGTGTTTCCCCCACGAAGATATTCACTTCAGGGATAACTAATGCAAGTAGTTTCACTGTGCTCTTAGCATGTTTCACTTCACTCGGATCTTGTAAAACAATTACTTCATTCGTAATATTCAGCTGAGTTATACTTCCACAAAGACACGCTATCTTTGGATATTGGCACTTCAAACATTTCTCACGTGGCACAGGTTTATTCTCTTTATTCAATAATCGATGTAGCGCAATAAAAATCTCAATTTTGATATTGGCGAGTTTTACACTTCTAGTCTATATTCACAATGCTGGGAGCGTAGGTAAGAGTTAACTAACTCAATGCCAAAATAAATTTATGGATTAAGTTGTACCCTTAATAATACTCGCCTCCTAGTCTCATCAAAAGGGAGATGATTATGAAACGTACAACCGCTACTGCTATCTTACTTAGCTTAACAGGATCTGCCGCAATTGCAGCAGATGACAATCATTATAAGCATGAACTTCAAGCCTATTATTCTTCATCTAGTGAGAATTTTTCAGACGGGCGATACGGTCTGAGCCACCGAAGCTACTTTGGTGGTGACGGTGTAGACCAAAGCTCAGTTCCCTACGCCTTAAGTGGTGAACTGGCTCAAAAAACCAATTTCGGAATGCATTTTGCTGGGTTTAATGGCAACGGCAAAGATTACCATGTCGATGTTGAATATGTTTTTCACTCTAAAGTTTTTATTGCCGCAAAATATTATAACACTGAGCTAAAAGACTATGAGGTTGATGGCTATTTCAGTCTAGGTGACTATGATGACTTTTACGGTATGAATATCGATAGAAATTTTACCATAGAAGATTATAAGTCAGATGGATATATTGGTGCTATCGGTTATTACTTTGACCCGAGCTCATCGATTTATTTCGATTATCGCCGAGGTAACTTAAAAAATTATCGTACTATTTCATTACTGGACTTTGAATGGAAAACAACCAGTAATAATTATGGTGTAGGCGCAAACAGTTTCGTCGATTTTGTCCATACAGCAGGACTCTATATGGAAGCGAAATACACTTATACCTCTTACAAACAAAAGCGAACAGACTACTACTTAAGCTATACGGATTCCATTAATAGTCTTGATTTAGAACTGGCTTGGTATCTGACACAATCTTTTTCCATCGGGGGACAATATCATACCGACGATAATGACTATGATGACAACGATAATGACTATAATGTCACCGCAGCCTACTTTTGGCGCATGACTGATTTATTTTCAGCACGATTTGAAGTCACTAAACAACTTGAACCTGATTTAGATGGCGCCTATGGTCGAATCAGTTTTGATGCAAGATTTTAAAAAGCGTCATTATTAAAATAGATCAAGCGGCCAGCTTCAATGCTGGCCGCTGTAATACCAATCTAGGTATAATTATTCATTCAATATTTTTTGCTCATGCCAATGAGACAAACTTTTGGTTTTCATTATACCCAGCGAAATACTGGATAACACCAACATCACTACACCCACAGCATGTGGTGCATCCAAATTGGTTTGTTGCACTAAACCCGCCAATAAAGAAGCGCCGCTCATCTGTATAAAACCTAATATTGCGGTTGCTGTGCCCGCTCTTTCTCCAAATACAGATAAAGCCATACTTGTCGCAGGCCCCAAAAGCAAGGCAAAACCAATACATAATAAAAGAATAGGCAACATAAAGCTGAGCGCCGCTTCAAAACCTGTGTTAGGCCCCCATTCTTTCAAAATCAATTCCAAACTGCCCGCAATAAACAAACATACTAAAGCGCAAATAACAGTACCACGATTACCTAGCCGTTTCATCACTACAGGGGCGGCAAAACAAGCCATAATATTAATCACTGCATTGAGGGCAAATAGGCCACTAAAGGTGAGTTCGGACAGCCCTAAATGCTCAATAATCCATACAGGTGCATATGAGACATAACTTAAAATAGAGGTCATGCCTACCATACAAATAAAAGCATAAAACAAAAAATGAGGCTCTAATAACACAGGTTTATAGCGCGCCCAACGATACAATGGTCCTTCAGATATCGTCTGTGCAGGCCTGGTTTCGGGTAAACGATAACCCACAAAAACAATCACCAATATCGCATATAGCATCATAAAGACAAAGGTTGACCGCCAACCAAATTGTAATGCCAACATTCCCCCTAAAGTGGGCGCTAATGCAGGTATGATACAAATCATACCGTTTAAATAACTGTAATAATGGGCCCCTTCTTTAGAAGAGAAGCTATCTCTTACCGCACTGAACACGACAATAGATGTTGCACATGCCGCTAATCCTTGTAGCACTCTTGCAATTTGTAACCAATGAAAATCCACTGCGGTTGCAGCCAACAAACTGCTACCGCAATAAAGTAAGATCCCCGCTAACGCAATAGGGCGCCGACCATAGCGATCCGCTAATGGGCCGATTAATAACTGACCCGTTCCCATTGCAAAAAGAAACAACACCAAAGTTGATTGAATTTCACTGGCCGACACCCCAAACTCCATTGCCATGTTTGGCATTGAGGGTAAATAAATATCGATAGCGAGTGGACTTAATACCACCATAGACATTAATATCGGTAATAAATTACGGCGCATGCTGAAGTTAACCCTCTTTGATTAGGTAATAAAACAAGCATTTTACTCAATACATGTTATGAATAGAAATGATATGATTTACTAACTATATTTCCTTTTAGGAATATCTATGAATTTAGATAACTTAGCGCGAGTCGATTTAAATTTACTCGTCATTTTACAAATATTAATAGAAGAGCAAAGTGTTACACGAGCAGCCAATCGACTGCACTTAAGCCAATCATCCTTAAGCAAAAGCTTAAACCGATTAAGAGAAGCCTTAGGTGATCCTCTCTTTATTCGCAGCGCTCATGGTTTAAAGCCCACTGCACATACCTTATATTTATCCAAAAAGCTGCCTCCATTACTGCAACAAATACACCAACTGACACAAGCACCACAATTTGTGCCAACATCCAGTGAGCGGCACTTTTCATTTGCTATGGTTGAAAGTGCTTACGACACACTTATCCCTTACTTTATTGGTCCTTTACTCAATCAAGCACCAAAGCTAAAACTAGAGTCCTATATCTGGACAGAAAAATCCATGCAAGCGATTCAACAAGGTCAAATCGATTTCGGTATTTCAGGAAGAGATTTACATCCAAAATCTAACTTGCAAATCCAACAACTGCCAGAAGGCATTGCTCACCAAACATTATTCACCGATCACCAAATTTGCCTAGTTAGAAAAAACCATCCCATATTAAATTTAGTTCAATCAGGACAATGGGATCTTAACCAATACCTCAATATGCAACATGTACAAGTCCGCTGTGAAGGCAATGAATGGTGGATGCTCGATTATCATTTAGCGGATCTAGGCTTACGACGAAAACTCAGTACAACAGTATCAGACTTTTATGGTGCAGCCAGCGTCTGTGCTCATACCGATCTTATTTTTACACTGCCAAGCAGCTTTGCTTGTCATGCTAAGAAGCTCTACCCATTGGTGGAACTCCCCCTTCCGCTTACTTTTGCCTCTATGGCATATGTTCTGCTTTGGCATACCAGTAATTCTGAAGAACCGGGGCATTTATGGATAAAAGACACGATTTGTAAAAGTATTTCAAAAATTAGGCAACCTGATGACTTAAATCTCACCTGAATAACCCAACTAGATCACTATGAAGCATTGCATTTTACGTATATGATAAGTTATTAAGTTTATTTAACGTGATCTTAGGCGCCATAAGGTACAACATATAGACTGGCATTGGTGTCAGCGCCCTAAACATAATCGCGCCAGTAACCAATTATCAATTTATTTTGGAGTCATTATGATTTACAGCCAATTTCAACAAGCCCAATTACGAAATAGATTATCGGGTGCTCGTGGCTGGGCTTCCTTTGCAATAGGTATTTTATTTCTTGCTCTGATCCTCATCGCTCTTCCCTTTATCTTATTACTTGGAGCGATAAGCTTTGTCACTTTAGCCGTATTTGGACGTGTTTTTCTAAAACGTCAACTGGCTCGTTTTCGCCAACAACAAGCCAAAGATATTAATCAACAGGCACAAGACATTCATGCATCACCCTCACACACTTCCTCTCAAGGACGTACATTTGAACATGATCCAAATGAAAAATAATCATTAACCCTTTATCCCATCTTTGATTATTGCCCATTTATCAGCACCAGCTCAGTAGGTTGACTTCGACTGAGCTGGGGTGAACTTCATTCACCGTCATGAGCTCTCATAAACTGTCATAAGTTAACGCTTTATTCCATCATTGATTATTGCTCATTTATCAGCAAATTCAGCAAATGAGTTTCAACTGCGCTAGGTAAGCTTCATTCACCGCCATGAACTGTCATACATTGTCATGAGTTATCGCTTTATTTCATCATTGACTATTGCTCAACTATCAACAGAGCAGCGAATTCAGCAAATTAGTTTCAACTGAACTGGGTAAGCTTCATTCATCGTCATGATGAATATTTTGACTCTCATCGGTTTGCTCTCTTGACACCATGTATAAACGAAATAGCGCCACATTAATGAATAAACCAAGGAAAGCCACCACAACGTCCATCAAGTATTGCGCCGGTAAACCTAGACTTTCCACTAACTTTGCCAGTCCTCCACCGAGTATTAATAAAGGAATATAAAGGCTGGCTATCATCATGGTTTTATAAACAATAGGGCCGCTAAAAGCAAAACTGCGCTTAATCGCTTCCATGGGGGTTAACCTTTCCACGACAACCATAAAATTGACAAAGGCTAAACGAGAAAACACATAAAAACTTGCTGCTAAGCCAATCACTCCAAGAACAGGGGATATAGCAGCTAAAATGAAAAAAGGCCCCAATATCGCTAAACCCGAAAACACCCCTGCAAGCAATAAACCTGGCACAAAACTTAAGCTAGTTTTCAGTATTAAGCCATTGCTAGGTTTATGACCTAATGAGCGTAACTCTAAAAATAATGTCAATGCCGCAATTAACAAAGAAAAAAGCAATAATAAGACCATCATCACTATCATGTGACTCGCATTAAATTGCGGATTTTGTTCATCAGCAGATGTAATCTCTAAGCCTAACCACGTCTGCAATCCAACTTGGATCAACAAAATAGGAATAGTGAGTGTTGCTAGCTGGCTGATATTATTTCTAAAAAAATTCAACGCTTGGTTTAAAATTGCAGACAATGGCATGTGTCTTTCCAATAAATAATGTAGATAAAACAAATTAGTGCTAAGGATACCCAAGTTTTAACCTGAATGCACAATACAAAGATTAAAATTCTAGGGCCTGTTGTTCTTTGGTGGTCAAATTATGTCCGAGATAAACGTGTTTTAATCGCGACGGGAGGGATGACGCCTAGTGATCTAAGCCCTCTTTCTTTAA
>NZ_CANLZC010000157.1 GCF_947495455.1 uncultured Shewanella sp.
AACTTGGCTCACTTCACAATCAGTATTCATTGTTTATGAGCCAGAAAAGTGGGGATCCCTCAGTCACGGGTATATAATCGATGACACAAGCGACACTGACTGCTACTATAACGTCGTTTCCATTATTGCGGCCTATAAAGGATATCTAACCCCCAATGACTGCCCAAATTATCGACGGTAAAGCCATCGCCCAATCTATTCGAACTCAACTTAAAGATAAAGTCACTGCCCGTAAAAAAGCAGGCCAACGGATCCCTGGTTTAGCCGTTATTCTCGTTGGCGCGGATCCTGCCTCACAAGTCTATGTCGAAAATAAGCGACGAGCCTGTGAAGAAGTCGGATTCATTTCTCGCTCTTATGATTTACCCAGTGATACCACTGAAGCCGATTTACTGGCTTTAATCGATAAGTGTAATGATGATGCCAGTATTGATGGTATTTTAGTGCAGCTCCCCCTTCCTGAACATGTTGAGGAGTCCAAAGTCATTGAGCGTATTCGCCCCGACAAAGATGTTGATGGCTTTCATCCTTATAATGTCGGCCGTTTAGCACAACGCATTCCAGTACTTCGCTCTTGCACACCAATGGGAATTATGACGTTAATCAAATCCACAGGTATCGATACTTTTGGACTGGATGCCGTCATTGTCGGGGCCTCAAACATTGTCGGACGTCCCATGACTCTTGAGCTATTACTGGCAGGTTGTACTACAACCACTTGCCATCGCTTCACTCGTAATTTAGAAGAAAAAGTCAAGCAAGCCGATTTACTCATTGTGGCTGTCGGTAAGCCCGGCTTTATTCCAGGTGAGTGGATAAAACCTGGCGCCATTGTTATCGATGTCGGGATCAATCGCCAAGCGGATGGTAAATTGGTAGGTGATGTGGCTTTTGATAGCGCAAAAGAACAAGCTGCTTGGATCACGCCAGTACCTGGAGGCGTCGGTCCTATGACTATTGCCAGCCTGCTGGACAATACTTTATATGCCGCTGAAGAGTATCATGATTAATGGGTAACGGCTAATGCCATTCATTGACTATTAACGAGCACTAAACCGATCCGATAAAAAATGCCTGCATGATTGCAGGCATTTTTTTATAACTTCAGCATAAGATTATTTTTTACGCCAAGTCGTTCCATCTGGGCCATCTTCTAACACCACACCTAAGGCATTTAAACCGTCACGAGCCACATCGGCTGCCGCCCAATCTTTTGCCGCACGCGCTTCATTACGCTGCACAATAAAGGCTTCAATTTGTGCCACCTCATCATCACTCCCTTCACCTTTAAAGTAAGTGTCAGCATCTTGTTGCATGATACCAAGTACATTTGTAAGGCGCTTTAAACTCACACCCAAGGCTGAAGCTGCAGCTAAGTCGATTTCTTTTAAGCGATTAATTTCACGCGCCATATCAAATAACACTGCATAGGCTTCCGGCGTATTAAAATCATCATCCATTGCCACTTTAAATTTCGCCACAAAATGTGCATCGTCTGCCGCATCAACACTTAAATCTAACCCTTTTAATGCAGTATATAAACGAGTCAATCCCGCTTTGGCTTGTTTCACATTCTCTTTAGAGTAATTTTGCTGACTACGATAATGACCTGACAATAAAAAGTAACGCACGGTTTCTGCATCATAATGAGACAGCACATCACGAATCGTAAAAAAGTTATTTAATGATTTAGACATTTTTTCTTTGTCCATCATCATCATACCTGTGTGCATCCAGTAATTCACATAAGGCGTATCATGGGCGCAGCAAGATTGAGCAATTTCATTTTCATGGTGAGGAAATTGCAGATCGGATCCACCACCGTGAATATCAAAATGAGGACCAAAGCTTTTACTTGTCATTGCAGAGCATTCAATATGCCAACCTGGACGACCTGCTCCCCAAGGAGAATCCCATGTAGGCTCACCGGGCTTGGACATTTTCCACAACACAAAATCCATAGGATCGCGCTTAGTGTCATCCACTTCTACACGAGCCCCTGCTTTTAGCTGACTCAGATCTTGTCCAGATAAACGACCATATTCTTGATAGGACGCCACACTGAATAACACATCACCATTGGCTGCTACATAAGCATGCTCTTTGGTAATCAAGGTTTCGATAATATTAATGATTTCGGGAATGTGTAATGTCGCTCTGGGCTCGAAATCAGGTGCTTGAATATTTAATGCCGCAAAATCTTTGTGCATCTCAATAATTAACCGCTCAGTGAGCGATTCACAGGTTTCATTATTTTCATTGGCGCGTTTGATAATTTTATCATCAACATCGGTAATATTGCGTTGATAATTCACCTCAAAACCAGAAAATCGTAAATAACGTACCATCATGTCAAAAGCAACATATGTTCGGCCATGTCCGATATGACAAAGATCATAGATAGTCGTGCCACACACATACATATTGACCTTTCCAGGTACGATAGGCTTAAATTCTTCTTTTTGGCGGGTCAGACTATTATATAGCTTCAACATTGCTTTTCTCTTCAAGATCCAAATAGGTTTAAAGGAGTCAGTCTACCATCGCCTAGAAAGGGCTTCCAGCTTGTTTTAACACACAAAGAACAAAAAGCCCTATTCCTATTCGTTGATAGGCCTTATTGGTCTCCCTTTATTTCATTCAAGACTTTAAGCGCTAAAGCAATTAGGTTAGAATCACACGACTATTTACCCTTATTGATTTGTGCACTTTGTGCAAACATAGAGAAAAACCATGATCACACTTCACACAAACCACGGTGACATTCAACTTAATTTAAACAGTGAAAAAGCACCGGTTACTGTTGAAAACTTCCTCAATTACGCAAAAGATGGGTTTTACGACGGCACTATTTTTCACCGTGTTATCGATGGCTTCATGATCCAAGGTGGTGGCTTTACCGAAGACATGAGCCAAAAACGTTGCAATGAAACCATTAAAAACGAAGCCAATAATGGTTTATCAAACGTTATTGGTAGTATTGCAATGGCCAGAACCTCTGATCCACATTCCGCCACTGCACAATTTTTTATCAATGTTAGCGACAATACTTTCCTTGATTTTAAAGCCGAAAATGCACAAGGATGGGGTTACTGCGTATTTGGTGAAGTGACTGCGGGAATGGACGTTGTCAATAAAATTAAAGGCGTAAGCACTGGTAATAAGGGCATGCATCAAGATGTACCTTTAGAAGCAGTGATAATCGAAAAAGTCAGTATCGCATAAATATTATTCATTCATGCATACTTTCTTTGTGGGCGATTTGCATTTAAGTGCAAATCGTCCTGATATTACCCAAGCCTTTAGCCAATTCCTTGATAACCTTCCAAGCGATACTGATGCCTTATATATTCTTGGCGATCTCTTTGATGTCTGGGTAGGAGATGATTTAGCAGAACCTTTCGCACTGGATATAGCAGATAAACTCAAAATTATTTCCATTAAAGTTCCCATTTATTTTATTCATGGTAATCGTGATTTTCTAGTCGGAAAAGCCTACGCGAAACGAAGCGGAATGACATTACTTCCCGAAGTCAAAAAAATCACCCTCTATGGCAACACTTATGTGCTATTACATGGTGATAGTCTGTGTACTTTAGATAAAAGCTACCAACGTTTTCGAACCTTTAGAAATTGGGCTTGGGCTAAGTGGATTTATAATCATCTGCCAAAAAAAACACGTCTTAATATTGCACTTAATCTTCGTAAAAATAGCCAAAATGTGAATCAACATAAAAGCATGGCCATTATGGATGTGGAGCCTAAAGCTGTTGATGAGCTATTACGTAAAACACAAAGCCAATTTATGATCCATGGTCATACTCATCGGCCTAATATTCACTCATTAAAACACAATAAACAACGTATTGTTGTTGGTGATTGGTACGATCAAGGGAGTGTATTAAAGTTATCTAATAAGGGCGCAGATTTACAAGCCTTACCTTTTGTTAATTAATTTTATTTGACTACATCAATATGCTTTTCTAACGCATATTGATGTCATTTGATGGCAATGAGGTATATCTAGTAACCTCATAAAATTGATAATTTAATCGCCTATTTGTTATTAAAAAAGACTTTTCGTAACCATTAATAACCACAATTTAAAACAACAAGTAATAATACCGTTTTATAAATGTACATCACTTAAAAAAACAACAAAGCCTAGTCATATTATTTATCCACTTATTGAATGGCAAGAGAATGCATAACAAACTGATAAATAGAATAATAACAAACTAATCTGTATGGGTTTAATCAAAGCACTGATAAGGATTAAATAGCACTCATTAATATTAGCCACTTCATCAATTGTTCTGTATTTTTTCTTTCCTGTTTATCTGGCATACTGACGTCTTAATCGTATAAATAATATGCTTGTTCATATTCTCATTTTTATATTCCGCTATAAGGGGGCATGAATGACTGACCCTAAAGATCAATCCACTGATAAACCGTCCAATCACATTAGCCGCCGACAGTTCATAGCAGGGGTTGCGGCAATCGGCGCAGGTGCATCCTTAAGTGCTTATGGAAGTGAATCAATGAGTGAAAAAGTGCATAAAAAAGCACTCACACCTTCATCTCGCACTTCTACTGAATTAAATAAAGCACTAAAGGAAAACGTTAAAAATGTCGTCGTGATTTATGCCGAAAACCGCAGCTTTAATAACCTCTTTAGTGACTTTCCAGGCCTTGAAAAACCTCTGTCATCTCTCAAACCTGAGGAATATCAACAAAAAGACAGAAACGGCAACATTCTCGACACACTTCCTGAAATATGGGGAGGCTGTGTACAGCTCGGCCCACAAAATATCAATGGCGTAGATTATCCTACCGAAGTGCAATATCAAACCCATTTACCCAATGCCCCTTTTGCATTAAAAGGCCCCCATGGAGAAGAGTTACCTTTTGGCCTTATCACAAGGGATCTCTGGCACGTCTTCTATCAAAATCAGATGCAAATCAATGGCGGTAAAAATGATCATTTTGTGGCATGGGCTGATTCAGGCGCATTAACCATGGGCCATTATACACAAAGCCGTTACTCTCTTAGGCTCTGGAATGTCGCAAAAGAGTTTGTATTATGTGATAACTTCTTTCAAGGAGCATTTGGTGGCTCCTTTCTAAATCATCAATATTTAATCAGTGCAACAGTCCCTTTTTATCCAAATGTGTACCGTTCACCCGCTAAGACTCAAATAGCCACGCTTCAGACTCATAACCCTCTGGATACACGACTCAAGCCATTAGACAGCTCTCCGTCAAGTGCAATGGATGGCCCCCCTCAATTTGGCCCTAGTGCATTGACACCTGACGGCTATGCCGTCAATACCATGGCGCCGCCTTATTGGCCCAGTTGGAGCCGGGATCCTGAACGTCCCGACTATGCAGACTGGGATCAGCCCAATACATTAGTCCCTCAAACCCATGAACATATTGGTGATAAGCTTTCGAAAAAAAATATTGATTGGGCTTGGTATGCTGGTGCATGGTCTGCCACCATTCACGAATATCAAAACTCAACTGGGATCCCCAAAATACCTAACTTCCAATATCACCACCAACCTTTTAATTACTTTAAAGCCCAAGGACCTGAGCACCCCATTGAGCGCATTAAACGTTTACGTGATGCAGGCCTTGGCAATGACTCTAGTACTAACAAGTTTTTTCAAGATATCGAGGCTGGGAAGTTGCCGCCTGTGACTTTCTATAAGCCACAAGGTAATCTCAACATGCACGCCGGTTATGCCGAAATAGAATCCGGTGATAGGCATATTGATAGAACACTAAAAGTGTTACAAGAGAGTCCTCAATGGAACAATATGGTTGTCATTGTCACCACTGATGAAAATGGCGGTTGGTGGGATCATGTTGCTCCACCTAAGGGAGACAGGTGGGGACCAGGTTCTCGTATTCCTGCTCTCGTTGTCTCTCCTTTTTCCCGTCACGGTGGCGTCGATCATACTCAATATGATACGGCTTCTATATTGCGACTCATCACCCGCGTATTTGATTTAGAAACATTAGATGGCATCAAGCAAAGAGATACAGAAATGATAGCACGAGGTCAAATTCCTTTTGGCGATTTAACTAACCCCCTCACTTTTAACACTTAATTTAAACGCTCCTGTACAATAATCACTTTGTTGCACAGGACACTTTCCATTTTGTCAGCCCTCAATTTTAAACTTTCAAAATACTGTCAATTAACTTAAAAGTCATGCATCTTCATTTTTAACTATGATAATTTAATGAGTTTTTATTTTTGGACAATAACCAATGCAACTGACCTTTTGTCGACACTATGTACGAAAAATTATCCTTATCTTTTCATTAATTATGTCACCATTGAGTGTTGGTCATCCTATTAAGGCTCCCTTTAATGCCACCATCATAGGATCTGGCGCACCTCAATATAATCCCCACAGAGCCAGCGCCAGCGTATTGATCACAGCAGGAAAGGACAAACTACTCCTAGATATGGGTAACGGTACTCAAGCCAATTTAGCCAAAATAGGAATTCAAGCACAAGATTTAAATGCCATCATGTTTACCCATCATCACTTAGATCATGATGAAGAATTTGCCCCTATTTTTATCGGTGCTTTGTTAGGCAGACATACTTTTACCATTATGGGGCCGCCAAAAACGAAGCAGCTAGTTGATATGGATCTCGATTTTTATACGCAAGACATTGATTACCGCTTATCTCGACAGAATAGACGTTTGAGTGAAAGAAAAGGTGCCTTTACAATCAAAGAGCTAAAAGGAGGGGAATCTTTTCTATTTGAGGGTATACGTATCAGTACGTTAAAAGTACCTCATAGTATCTACACGCTCGCTTACCGTTTCGATTATCAAGGCCAATCCATTGTCGTCACAGGCGATCTCACCTACACAGATAAATTAGCGCATTTTGCACAAAATGCCGATGTGATGATTATCGACTCAGGCGGTATGATCATGAGCCATAACAAAAATAGTCAAGGCCACAATCCACATCAAGTTAATGCTGCTCCCTCGGCGTCACAGAACAAAGATAAGCAAAGGACAAATAAAATAAAAGCGCACCTCAATTTAGCAGAGTCTAGTCGTATCGCTAAAAACGCCAATGTCAAAACCCTTGTGTATACTCATTTTGTACCAGGTATAATCAATAAAGCAGCCAGTTTGGCTATTATTCGGCAACAATACCAAGGTAAAGTTATTTTTGGTAAAGACTTATTGAAAATCGGTATGCCAAAATCAGCCACTAAGAAGTAAACTCAAGAAGCAGCACTTATTTATATAGCTAAATCAATTTATTCCAAAACTATATTGGGATCCCACTATGAAATTTAAAGTCAGGATCAGGTGATGAAATTAATTCAGCTTCCACTGTGGCAAACAAGGCAATGCGAGAATGAATATCCTCTTTAACAGAAGGTTTTGTCTGCTTTGATTTATTGGTGTTCACCTTAATTGGCATAGTTTCGGCTATATTTTCAGCTAACATCAAATAATCTTGATAATGACGCGCTTCAGAGCGTAAGAGTGACACATAAAACTTATTCAGTTCATCATCTAAATGTGGGGCTAACATAGCAAAACGTTCACAAGATCGCGCTTCAATAAACGCCCCTGCAATAAGTTTATCCACTAATGCTGCTGGTTCAAAGGTGCGAATATGTTTCATCATGCCCTTTGCATAACGACCGGCATTCATATTTTGATATTCAATGCCTCTGGCGTGCATTAATGCCAAGACTTGCTCAAAGTGATGGAATTCTTCTTTGATTAAACGCACCATTTTGGCAATTAAATCAGGTGCAGTTGCAAAATTAGCCTTAGGCGCCAACTCTCCTATTGCCTCATTTTTTTGCGTTCGACTCGCTAAAAACTCACCAATATCCCTCTCTTTCTGATAAACAAAGTCTTCATATGGCTTTGCCCAAGCCAATAATAACTGACCACTCTTGGCATCCACTGCATATTTTCTTAAAAGAAACATCGCCGTTTGAGCTGCCTTTAGCTCACAATTACAGTGATCGATCAGCAATTGAGATAAGTTTTCAGGCATACAAGCTTTTTCAATCCAAGGATCGGGTGTTGAGCATTTCAGAAAATTATTGATTGGTTCTAATAATTTGTGATCGTACATGTACATTTACGTCAAATGAAACAGGAATACAATGATACCACACCTAAAATTGTTGAACTTATCCGTTATGTAAATAATTAACCTCAGATCGGTTTAACGCATCACTGCCATCGCGTTGAATTCAGCTGATGTTATATTAAGTTGTGGCTTTCTC
>NZ_CANLZC010000158.1 GCF_947495455.1 uncultured Shewanella sp.
GGGGGGCTTCGAATGCCTTGTGGAATGAGGCTTACAGAGCCACTTTGGACTTTTCGCTGAAATGGGCGCAAAACCCCGATTTGGAGTCATAATTTATTATAATATGATTTTATCAAGTCATGTTTAATTCATTTATAGCTAATGTATTCCCTACAATGTTGTATAGATTTATAAGTTTTTCTTTGTCATTCTTGTTTAAATCTTCTCCTTTTTCTTGCAAAGCTTTTTTATGGTTCAAAATGATAAGGATACATTTGTTTGCCCATTTTCCTTCTTCATGAGAACCAGAAGCAACCTTTGGTCTTCTTGGTAGTCTTTGTCTTTTAGGTTTTACTAAGTCAGGGCTTCTTTCTTGAATATAAATGAATTTAATGGAAACAACCTTTTTCCCCTGTTTTATAGTTTCAAAGCGGATAGTTAGATCTGTTTCTCTATTGATATTCTCTATAGCTGGTTCTATTAGTTTTCTTCTGAATATACGGAAATCACTATACAGATTTTTTAGCCCTGCTCTAATTTTTATCCATTCAACATCTAGAATAAGCTCAACAACATCATTGTTATTGTTGATATTTTTAGCTTTTGATAACCAATAATACAAGCGTACAGAAAAGGAAGTATTTAGGGCTGCAATATTTTGAAATGTAATACTGGTGAAATTTTTCTGTAATTCATATAAAAATGGTTTCACGTGTTCAGAAAAATAAACCTTAACAGAACTGTGTTCATCGCCAGCGTCATACTCAATGAGGGAAAACCAATGTCTTACACTCCCTATTAATTTATTTTTCTTTTTATCATACTCAAATAGAGTTATCGGCTTATGCATTAAGCCTATGGCCGCTTCTCTCAATTTTACATGGGGGTTTTTTAATCTGTAAGCCTCTTTAAATTCCAAGGCTGTTATGACATAAGCATCTAGAGGTTGGCTGTTTATACTATCAATCTTAGATAAGGCTATGTTTAATAACCTGAATTCATCAATTGATACTTTGTAAGCACCTTCTAATAAATCATTTCCTTGAACGATGGTTAATTTATTCATATTAACAATCCCTAAAACGTGTCCTTTTTATAATATAGGACACAAATATACCTGTGGATAATTAAGTTATCAACAACTAAAAAGGACACATGAAGCAACTAAAAAGGACACATGAAGCAACTAAAAAGGACACATGAAGCAACTAAAAAGGACACATGAAAACAAAAAAAACATTTTAAAACAGTTACTTGGAAACCCTTAAACATAAACAATAAACATAAAAACAATAGATTTAAAATTTAAAAATATCAGATTTTAAATCTCCAAAGTGATAACCCTTCTTGGGGGTTTCACCCCCGCCAGCCCTTCCCCTCGCTTCGCTCGTTTCCGGCATCCCCCAAAAGCAAAAGACACAAGCGATAATGCCTCGCCATTTCCTGCCGGTGGCAGGGGCGAGCACAACAGCACAATCCGCTAACAGCATTTCGGCTACGCCCCTGAGAGGCTCTCTAAGACCAAAACGAATTTAAAAGCATGTCAGGCAGGATGAGGGGGCAATTTCATTAGCAGGGGGCTGTGTGATGCTCTGAATGGGGTTTAACAAGCGATATCTCGACAAGAAAAAACGCGTTGCGCTTTGGTTTCGCTCCGCTTCCATGCTCTCACTTCGTTCGAAAACGCATTTTAAGGGGTCAAAATGGCGATTTAAGCGACTTTCTCCAAAAAGACACCCCGTTGCATGACTTTGACGTTTTAAATTGAAATTTGAGCCTCTGAGGAATTTTGAATTAGCGCAGTCTATTCAAAATTAGGAAGTGGTTTGGTTTTTATTCGTTGTTGACTACCCGATCATAAATATTGATTTTTTCCAATTCACAAGTTCTTTCAATAACATTCATAGGAAATCGAAAGGAATAAAAATAACTTAAATGGACGTGATAATAACTTTTGGGTAAACGTTGTTTGACAGGCAAGATATGTGAAGTACATGTACCGCGTAAACGGGTACCATGTCTTCACTTTTGAAGTTTATTCGCACTTCGTTCTCAATACTTAATCCTGCTCTTCGAGATTGGGGTTTCAAAGGGGAACCCTTTGGCACACGGGATGGATGAGTCGCTACGTAGTAGGGGTGTAATACGTCCCCATCGTGCCTATGCCTTGAATCGGGGTACAGACAGGGTACAAGGAGAGTACATCGGGGGTACATGCAGAGTACATAAAAGGTACAGAGAAAGTACATCGGAGTACATAGAGAGTACAAACGAAGTACAAGGGGAGTACATAAAAAGTACAGATAGAGTACAAAAATTATCGTTATCAAATTAGACAGCTAAAGACGTGAGGAAAATAGCTACAGTGTAATGACTTAGTGTTGACAGCATAGTGACCATGCGTTGACGCCTTGTTGACAGCGTAGTGACCATGTGTTGACACAGTGTTGACCACCGTGTTACCGATTCAATACATAGGCACGATGGGGACGTATTACACCCCTACTACGTAGCGACTCATCCATCCCATGTGCTAAAGGGATACTCCCTTTAAAACCCTCCGCTGAACTCGCCCAAAAATCTGGATATTTTCGTCCCGCCCATAAGGGGATCGTTAATGTGGTATATCAAAATGTTTAAATTAATTCGCTGTGAGTAGCTGTCATATAAGAAAATGGCGAAAAGCGAGTAGCTGTTAAAAGAGATTCCTACAGAGCGATAAATTCAAGTCGTTTGGTGTATTCAAATTGGGGAGAAAAACGGGCGTAAATCAACTAGGCTCTAAGGGTGTTTATATCTCAATTGCCTCTTTAAAAAAGGGGCTTTTTTTTGCGTTCAACTCATCGATACCGAATTTCCGTGTGCAATTCCCCGTAAAGCCAGATGAGCCGTCCACTCTAGATTGACACGAGAGTGTAACCTAGAGTGGACGGCGGTATCAAAACGGTCACTTTTGCTCTTGATGTGAACGCTTTTGATGAACGTTAAAAGAGTAAGTGAAACATGATGCTTATAGACGTTATTCACCATGTTCTTTTAATGTCTTACCGACTAAAGCAGCCATGTCGATCACTTCCATTTCGCCCATGTCAGCGATGAGATTAAGATGAGTGATTAAATCCATTTTTTGAATATTAGCCAGTTTCTTTTGTCCACCCGTAAACAAATAAGGCGCAAAGCCATAAACTTCGCTTTCTGTTAATGGCCCTAGTGTTTTTAGCGTGCGTTCAAATAATGGTTTACCATCCTTTCCATCTACATCTACAGCATTAGGCTCTGTAAATCCGAAAAAAGACTCTATTTTTTTATTAGCCAAACCCTTTTCAATTTGTTTTTGGCAACCTTCAGATGTAGTTATCCAATTTAAATGAGGAGATATTTCTAACGAGTCACCAGTCTTTTCTCCCCAAAGATACAATTCTCCCCAAGCACTGCGGGCGATGACATGATAGGTATCAATATCAGGAAACAAAGTGTCATCTAAAAAACGATCTAAGATATCGACATAATCGGCTGGGTTAGTGATCCAAAACAACCCCTCTTTAAAGCCTGCAAAACCGATTTTTCCCCAATACTCCAATAACCTGTCTGGAAGTACGTTGCGGTATTGTTCTATCTCTTCTGGTTTGGCGATCCGCTGGCTAGTAGGTTGGCCAAATTCTTCTAAAAAGAAGTCAAAATATTTATCAAATTGCATTGTTTATTTCCTTACCTGACAGCGGCTTAATTGTATGTTTAACTTGGCGTCGCGACCATACTTTTTCTCTGCTTCTCGTACTTGCTCATCCATCAATTCAACACGGCTTTTATCGGTACGGTCGTATTGCCCTTCTTTAGGTTTATGTCGCCATTGAGAACCCAGTGAAGAATTAACCCGTTTATTACCCATGCGTTCGACTTTATCATTACCACCTGCAATCATGTCAGGATCATGCAATGCGGCTAAATCTTTCATGATTTTTTCCGCTCTTTCATTGGCTTTTGCTTTTATTTCTTTAGGTGATAAATCTAATTTTTCATTATTTTCATAAGAGTTTTTTAATGATTTAGTTAACTTATTTTTAAATTTAACTCTAAAATCTTCTTGTGCTTTACCTGTGCCATTACGTTTCATTTCCTTGTAACGATCGCGATTGTCAATGTATTCACCAATGCTCAGATCATTAAGGCCGTTTTGTTGGTGCTGTAACTGCCGTGCATAGTGTTGTTCCAGTTTTTTAGGATCATCTTTAAATTTCTTTTTAATGTTCTTGCTTGGCTCAAAACAAGGGGCTTTGAAGGGTTTCATCCTTGTCAGCAACGGATGCACGTTGTTGTTATTTTGATTATGCTTGGTAGTGTTTTTCTCTTTTAACGGCGTCACAAAGGTACGGGTGTTTAAATCTTCCTGTTCCCGTGGAATAGTGGGATCTTTTTTATACAGTTGTTTTTTAGGGTTGTTGTTACGTATCACTTTAAGGGCGTCTTTCATCTCCCCAAGGACTTCAACGGTTTCTTCCAGCACTTTGCCCGCCTTGCGGCCATTGGCGGCAAGCAAGAGTGAGGCGCAGGCAATCGGGCCACCCACGCCACCTGCAAGGGTGCCTAAAGCCGTGCCGCCACTGACGACGGCGGTGTCCATGCCTAATTGGGTCGCATGGTAGGCGCTCATTTCAACCACTTTATCGGCGGGGAGGGCGGCCAACATACGCGCAGGTAAGCTGGCTATCAGTTCTCTTCCTTGACTATCACTGAGTAATAAAATCAGCATTTCCATGGTTTCTGTGGCTTCCCACATGCCTTGTTTACCGCGCTCCTTCCAAGCTTGAAACTTGGCCTCTAACGCATCCACATCCCCCGTGGCAATGGCCTCGATGAGCATAGTGACGTTAATGTCTGCGGCATGGAGCAGCTCACCAAAATCCCCTAAGTCGGGGAGGTATTCCGTCACGCCGCTGGCGGCACCCGATTGGGCGGCCTTGGCCATGTTCCAGGATTGGCTTAAAAAAGACTGATTATTAAATGCCTGGCTTTGTTGATTGAGCTCGTCTAATTTTTGATTAACCGCGTCACTAAAGGCCTGAGTGATAGCTACAGATTGTTGTTGCTGTTGCTGATTTAAGGTGGTTAATGCTTGCTCTGCGCTTTGTGTGGCTTTGTTGTTAATGGCGTTATCAAGCTTAGTATACGCCTTATCAAGTTTATTTTGCGCCTCAGCCGCTAAGGCCTCGTCACCAAATAAAATATAAGCGGCGTGATTAGTGTTTGGCCGCACCTCAGCTTTGCCATGTTTGTCTAAGGTGCCTGTGATTTGGGTATTTTTACCGTCTTGCATGATGACGGTATAAGGCACATTAGCCGCCTTGGTTTGCTCTTTATCGTCATAAACTAACCGAAAGACTAAGCGATTGGGTGCCATAGCAAAAGTGGGAGCGATGTTAGATTTAAGGGGCTTTGGTGGCGGATCGTTAATCACTTTTTCAGGTACACGCTTTGGCATTTCCGCAGGAGGATGCAGGCTACCCGATGAGGGGCTTTTGTAAGGGTTGCCACCCACCATAACCCCGCCAGCGGTGCCTAAGCGGTTATCAATAGCCTTAATGATATCCTTGGGATAGGCGGGATTAATCGCGGGATGCTCTTGCCTGACTTGCAGCGGCGTTAAGCTATAGAGAATGATTTTAACTCTGTCCTCTGTGCTGAGCTCAGCCTTGGGAACGTCCATGATGAACATAGGCGCACGGGGCTTGTCGAGGAGTAAGAGCTTTTCACCACGAGTGAGGGCGGTTTTAAGACTGGATAGTGACTCGCCTGTAGCGAGATAGGCCTTTAATTCATTATCTTTTAGATATGAAAAATCCGTTTCAATGCTTAACGCTTCATGCTCCATCAATTGATGGAGTGCTACTACCTTCCCTGACATACTGCTTCCCTACTGAACAGACCAAAATCAATCAAGGGCGTAATTTACCACAGATAATTGATAATGAAAGTCTTTATTCACTCCTTAATCATTTAATACTAGAGCAGGGGAGGGGCGCTTAACGCGGAATTAAACCTCATAAAATAACCCTTTCAAGGCTAAATTGAGTTCTAACGAAAGGCTAACTTTTATTTATCCAATCGGGTGGTTTTTTCGTACTATTTTGATCGGCTGTTTTGGGGCTAAAAGGGATCGTTTAGGTGTGTTAGATCGTTTGTTTGGGCGTTTAGCGGTGCTTAGCCGCTGTTTTAGTGCCTTAAGTGGGCTATTTACCATAACTTAATTTGTGTGCATTGGGTGTGTTGCCTTTGTAGAGCAACTATGGGATGGGAAATTGGCTTGTTGCAGCACTCACTTGAAAGGAGTACTATGTACACCTATAGTTTATGGAGAGGATAGACTTATTAGTAGCGCTTTGGAGTTTATCGAGACACCTTTATTTGAGTCTCAACGAAAGAAACTCATCACAGATGATGAATTAAGAGCTTTGCAATCTGACATTATTAAGAATCCCGAAATAGGCAGTTTGATTGTGGATACTGGCGGTCTTCGTAAGGTCAGACTGGCAGGAGAAAGCACGGGGAAGAGTGGTGGTTATCGGGTGATATATTTATTGGTACTGCCTGACACCGTTTATTTATTATTGCTTTATAAAAAGGGCAGAAAAGATAGCCTAACCCAAAGCGAAAAGAATGAGCTTAAAAAGATCTCACGATCTATCAAGAGAGAGCATGAAGATGACCGATAGTATTTTTAAAGAGCTGCATGAATCAATGAAGCAAGTAGAGGCCATAACCAAAGGCGAAATGAAACCAGCCAGCGTTACTCGCTATGAAATTGCTGATGTAAAGGCTATTCGTGCACAGTTACATATTAGCCAGAAAGACTTAGCGGAAGCGATGGATGTTAGTCTTGATACAGTTAAAAGCTGGGAACTTGGAAGAAGAAATCCGACGGGGTTAGCGAGTAAAGTGTTAACATTACTTAGCAAAGAACCTCAACTATATGCCAAGTTCGCGACGCACTAGTTTATTCGTTTCAACTTAAAATCAATACATTATAATTAATTGGAATGTATTATTTTTTGATAATTAATTCATTTATAGACTTTATTCACAGTATTCCTTATTTGCGAACCTAGACTAGGTTTCTGTTAGTTAAATCAGAAGTCACTAACTTTTAGATATTAACAAATAAGGATTATAAAAATGAAATTAAAAAAAACCTTTTTTTGCTTGTTTTTGATTATTTCAAATTCAGCATTTAGTGTAGGTTGGTCTGGTTGGACAACCGTCACTGAAATTTATACAGGAACTGGAATTCAGCCTCTTTTCAAATTAAGTAATTTAGGGGATGCTGGGACTGGTTGTGATAGTTATGGATATATCAGGTTTCCTGAGCTTTATACTGATGAACATCCTGGGGGAGCTAGGAGTTTTGAAGTTTTAAGAGAAGCATTTTTAGATGGTAGAGAGGTAAACGTATTCACTAATAATTGTGATAGTTACCCTCTTTTTCAATCAATAAAAGTTAGATAGAAAGAGCTGAAAAGAGTTAAATGAAATAATTTATTTTGTTAGCTCGCTTGTGAGTATTTACCATAAGATCCGTTGTATGTATTTGCCTTAACATGCTATAACACACGCGAAAAAAGGTCATAAGTTACCCTGCCGGTACTTGTCTCTGATCTTTTTTCTCAGCGTAATGTCTGCTGTTGTTTTTACTTCCTTTGGCCAGTCTGAATCATCTTCTGGTTTTTTTGCTTCTTTTTTCTTGTTCTTTTTTTCGAGAGAATGGGGATTTAGTGTATTGCTTTCCTTGTATTCGAGTCTTAATACAAGCTCTTTTATTTCATCGATATCTTTCATTGTTTCTTTTAGCTGTTGAACTTCATTGATGAGCTTTTTTATATCATTTTCCATGTTAATGATGCTTTGCCTTTCTGGTGTAACATGGTGTAACTCTTGTTGAGTTTGAGGTGTAACATCTAACTTGATATTTCCAAAAACTCTAATCAATTCTGATGTGTCAACGAGTGGTAGTTGATCATGGCCTTTGATAACGGAAAGCTTACCTGACTTAATGTAGCGATGAATTGTCATTCTGCTTTTTTGAGTAAGACGTGCTGCTTCGGAAAGGTTAACTAGTGCCATGTAACACCTAACTATGGATGTGTAACGTACTTTGTGACACCTGTTACACTGATTTGGGGTATTGCGCCCATTTCAGCGAAAAGTCCAAACCTTGGTTGTAGACCTTGAAATACAAGGCCTACAAAGGAGT
>NZ_CANLZC010000159.1 GCF_947495455.1 uncultured Shewanella sp.
TGTTTTCATTTCAATCTCCAGTTAAATCAATTATGTCTTAACTGGGTTAGTCGTATCAATTAAACCACGTCAGTCAACGATGGTGAGTTAAGTTCAACCCCTGATAATCTTATTATTACGGTGTTAGATAGTAATACTTCATTCAACGCTACTATCAATGGGACATTCAAACACATCATGGGACTGCCCATAGAAAATGTTTCGTTTTTAATCAATGGTCAAACTGCCACCACGGATAATCAAGGAAAACTCTTCTACAATATCGATGTTGAAAAAAATTCAAAGATTAAAGTAGAAACCAATGACGATCGCATCCCCTATGCCAGTTATACGTCAAATCCTATTAATCAAAGTGATGATTTCACCCTTGCATTAGGAGAACAAATTTTACCTTTATATCAGAAAGTTGAGATATTACTGGTTGATAACTGTGATTTAACTTCAACTCAAGAACACGTGTTAAACTTCACATTAACAAAGCATGACTCTCCCTTATTTAACATTGATTATCAATTCAATCAAACCCTCACTATATGGGAAAAATCAACGGTGACTATTCCTGTTGGGGTGACCTTTAATGTCCATTCTGAAACAGGCTTATTGAAAGAGCCAGGCCAAAGTACTTATCAAGAAAACCTGACTTATATCAGTCGATATGTGGAGCCAAGCTTAACGCCTACCAGCACGTTTTTTATGTGCTCAACGCTCCCATAATATTCCCCCAATGAAAAGCCATTTATCAATGGCTTTTATGACAATAAAGTAGGACGTTTACGCTGTCCAAATGCCAATCACCATAATGAGAAAAACAATGAAAATCTTTGCCTTTGCTGCCAGTAGCAGTCGTCAATCTATCAATAAAAAGCTCGTGACTTATGCCTGTAGCTTAGTACCCAATGCCGACATTGAAATCGCCGATTTAAATGATTATGAACTTCCTCTCTTTAGTGTTGATAGAGAAGAAGAGCTAGGCCACCCAGCACTCGCTCAAGCTTTTTTTAATAAAATTACCGCCGCAGATAAACTGATCATTTCCTTTGCTGAGCATAATGGATCTTACACCGCTGCCTACAAAAACCTCTTTGATTGGCTTTCTCGCATCGACAATAAAGTGTTTCAAAATAAGCCCACTTTATTGCTTTCCACCTCACCAGGGCCGGGGGGCGCCGCCAGCGTAATGCAATCAGCCTTACATTCTGCTCCCTTTTTTGCAGCCGATGTTAAAGCCCATTTATCTGTCCCCCGTTTTTTTGACAATTTTGATGTTGCAAACAATACCATCAATAATCAAGCTATCCATGAAGACTTGCTAACAGCAATAAAACAGCTCTAATCTTATTTTGATATCACCGACGACATCATCAATAATAAGAGGAGCTTCTTGCCTATCACGTCAAACACCTCTATCACCCACTATTAGGTGTTTGACGTGACTTAATAACACTTATGAATATTGCAGTATCATATCTTTTAAAAAGGATTGATTATGCCCAAGTCCACTGCCTTATTCTTATTTTATTTATTCGCCCTATCCTCCTTCATCCTTTCCTATTCTGTACAGGGGACAATAGAAAATAACTTAGCAAATAACTTAGTAAATCATTTAGAAACTTGCAGCGATTCTGAAAAAGCCAACATTCTTGCACCTGCAACTCACCAAGATCACACCGTTTATTTAGCCTGTCATTTATCTTTATCGGCTACTGATATTCTCACTAAAAAAATCATCATTCAGAATGAAGCAGCCTCTAATACTCATATTAACTGCAATAATGGCATCATAGACATGCATTCAGGCATTGCAGCGGGGATCTTTACTCACTCTGACAATACTATTACTATTCAATCGGTTAAATTAGATGATGACACTTGGTCCGTCCCTGAAAACATTAGTATCGAGAATTGTTATATTAAAGGTAATATTCGCATTATTGGCATGGGAAAAAATGGCGAAGCGCCGAACGTCAACGCTTCTTCGCAAACCCTTGGGCATACACTAAGAGCCAATAACGCCGCACCTCATCATATTGTCCTCAATAACCTTACTCTTGAATCAATAGTTCGCACCCCTTTGTATATTGCTCCCGGTGTTCACCATGTCACCTTACAAGATTCAAACATTCAAGGCACATCCAGCTCCGTTGCCTTATATCTTGATGCGGAAACCAATTACAATCACATTTTAAATAATCAATTTCATGCCAATGGCCCACGGGAGGTGATGGCCATTGATGGCTCAGCCTTTAATACCATAAGGGGTAATTTGTTTTCTGCTATTAATTTCGGAGGAATTTATCTTTATCGCAACTGCGGTCAAGGGGGAACAGTGAGGCATCAAACTCCAAGCCACAATATTATAGAGCACAACTACTTTTATTATGATCAATACACAGGCAATAACCCTGCGATTTATATCAGCGCCCGTAATGGCAATAGAAATTACTGCGAAGATGATAGCAGTGCAAATTTACCCGGCACCAGCTCGACAGACAATAATGACAACGCCCAAAATAATCTGGTTCGCTATAACCAGTTTTTAAACCGAGATCCTATTGCCTATTTGCGCTTTGGAACAAGGTTAGAAGATGCTTATCTGAATATTCCAACGACCTATGGCAACCAGTCTGTGGGTCAATTTCATTTCGGCTTCACAATAGCCCGACCATTATTTCAGTCTAAATACATGATGAGAGAAACGCACTGTCAGCGTTATTTTTATTAGCCATCACGCTAAATGTGAAGACTCAGCAAATATCAAAAAGGCTATTACACTCAATGTAATAGCCTTTTCTCACTCAGTACCGCATCCAATGCCAATCTTGCTAATGTTGTTGATGTTAGTATTAGTGCTAATATCGATTTTAAGGGCGATAAACCTTCACATTGGTATAGCCTTGCTCTTGCAAATATAAGGTCTGTAACTTACTCATTACCCCACGATCGCAATACAATAGATAAGTTTTGGCTTTATCAAAATCGCCAAATTGTGTGGCTAACTTATAAAATGGCACTTTCTTCACTTCGATACCATTAAGCTTTAACGGCGAAAGCTCTTCTTCTTCAGGGGCACGCACATCAATCACCACTTCACCTTGATTGATGGCATCAACGGTTGCCGTTTCAGTGATTTGTTGATCCATTTCGGTAGCGATATCCTTAATGCTAATCACCTTAGACTCAGCTAAGACTCTGTCGATTAAACCTTCAGAAAACTTCTCTTCTTCTTTTTCAATCTTAGACAAAACAGCTTTAACCGTCGGCTTTTGTGAGATCACGCCACAATATTCAGGAATGGATTTGGCGAAATCTTCTGTGCCAATCTCACGGCTAATATCAATAATGTCTTGTTTATCCATAGTAATCAAGGGGCGTAAAATCAGTTGCTCTGTACACCTATCGATGACATTTAAATTAGTCAAAGTTTGACTAGAGACTTGACCCATGGCTTCCCCCGTCACTAAGGCTTGTATGCCCATACGCTCAGCCACTTTCGCCGCGGTGCGCATCATCATACGTTTTAATATGACTCCCATTTGGCCATTATCGACTCGCTCTAATAACTCTTGTACCACAGGATCGAAAGGCACGGAAATAAACTTCACTTGATGAGACTCACCGTATTTTTTCCATAAATGATAAGCCACTTGCTTCACGCCGATTTCATGCTGATCGCCGCCTAAATTAAAGAAGCAAAAATGTGTCCGTGAACCACGTTTAATAAATTGATAGCTCGAGACTCCAGAGTCAAAACCACCGGATATAAGCGACAACACATCTTCTTGTGTGGCCATAGGAAAACCACCTAGGCCTTGAATACGCTTATCCACGAGATAAAGTTGGTCTTGATCGATTTCAAGATTCACTGTGAGATCAGGATTCTTTAATTTAACACCAATAGCATCAGTAAACTGATTGAGCCCGCCGCCCACATAACGTTCCACTTCAATGGAATTAAAGTCATGTTTGCCAGTGCGTTTCACGCGAACACAAAAAGTTTTGCCAGCCAACTCATCTTTGTAAGCCGCTAAGGTTTGCTGATAAATATCATCAATAGACTCAAAAGTACTGACATTCACCTGCAAAATATGTGCAATGCCCGGAATGCAAGCTAAGCGCTCACCAAAGGCCTCAATTAAATCTGCTCTGTCATCGGGCACCATGATCATGATTTTGTCCCACTGACGCTGCACTTTGGCACTTTCGTCAACATTTTTAAGGACATTTCTGATATTTGTTTCCAGCATTTTGGTAAAACGCATTCTTACCGGCTTGCTTTTCATCATGATTTCAGGAAACAGTTTTACGATAAATTTCATGGGCGTTCCGAACGAAGAGATTAAGGGTCAATAAACGGAGCGGGATTATAGCATACACACATGTGTCGATATATACCCATGAGACTGTACTCAACAGAAGCCAGTTGAAATGAAATTTTTGTCAAGTCTTGAGATGGCTTCATACCGCTAAGCTTTCAATCACTCCCTTTCATCTTTGGCCTATCCAATATCAAGCTCAATGCCAAGATCAATGAGCTATGCACTCAATCTTGATTAATACACATCATCTCCTAGCCTTTTAACTAAATAGCAGTTCACTAAGGTTAAAAATGTCACTACTGCCCACAGATCTCAGCTTGTTAAATGCGATTATTCTCATCATCGCAAGCTTTTTCACATCTGTCCTCACCTCCGCCATGGGGATCGGCGGTGGTATCGCCCTATTAACCTTAATGGCCCAGCTCATGCCGATCTCGGCTGTTGTACCTGTTCATGGTATAGTGCAATTGGGCGCCAATACGGGTCGTGCTCTCCTTTTGTACCGTCACATTCATTATCACCTGTTAGGCTATTTTTCACTTGGAGCAATATTAGGTGGGCTCATTGGCGCACATATCTATATTGCATTGCCCGTCAGCACACTCCAATTACTCCTTGGATTATTTATTCTGTATTCAATATGGGGCCCCTTACCTCAATATCACTTAAGTACACACATAAGAGGCTTCTCTGCTTTATTTGGCGCGATGACCACATTGGCGTCAATATTTGTCGGCGCAATAGGCCCCCTTGTGGCGATATTGATCAAATCACTCTCCCTAAACCGCCAAGCCCATGTAGCCACTTTTTCGACTTGCATGGTCATAGTGAATATCATCAAAGTCATGACGTTTGGTTTATTAGGCTTTGCCTTTCATGACTATTTATTGTTAATGCTTTTAATGTTATTCACAGGCTTTATCGGCACTTGGGCAGGACAGCATTATTTGCAAAAAATCAGCGATGAGAAATTCATTAAATGGCTTAATGCTATTCTAACCTTGCTGGCAATCCACTTAATATTTCAATCACTTAAGCTATTTTAAAGTAGAGCAAACAGCCGCAATCTGTACTGGTCAACCCCAAACATCAAGGTGGTACTTTTGACTAACGATTAGCAGGGTTGTTTCAGTAATTTTTCGGTAGGAAAAGCCTATTTTTGGGTCTTAGAAGGTAAATATCAAGCGGCTTATCACTTGGGATTAGGGCGCGACTACGCACGGCCTATCCTTATTAGTTATGTAGCTTTGTGATACTGACCTTGAAAACATACATTCATACCAAACATACCGCACCAATTATCCTCCGAAATAGTTAGTTTGCCATTTTCAAATTTAAATATTGCTTGGTATGGCTCTCTCCCTTGGCGTCCCAAAGAGTATTCAATAGTATCGCCATTTATTAATTCAGCAATGAAATCTAGATCCCCGATATTTGGACCATATTCTCTTGTTTTCCCCCACAAGGCTAAACCTTCGATATGATACTTCCCATCAATTAATCTTTGGACTTTTATATCAGCACTTTCAAATTCACCATCTCTAACATAATGCCCAGATATAATATCAACACCAAGAGTGCTAGCATCTCCAAATGAAACTAGACCAGAAAAAGCATTAGTAATATCAATTATTAGCTCGTCTCTAAATTTTAATGCTTCTATTTTTGTGAAGTTTTTACTTTGACGAGTAGTGCTATCGTATTGATCATGATGATCAAAGCAAAGAAAAGCTAAATTATTTTCAGAGTTGTTACTAGGGTCATGATCTAGGTGTGCAATCTGTCCTTGTTTGATGGTTGTGTCTCTATTTAATCCATAGCATATACAACAACGTCTACGTGATTTTAAAAGAACATCTGCCTGTATTTTAGGGGAAATCGATTTTCTACTCATTTGGGGTATTCACTATACTTTCCCAAGCTACATAACGCCGCGCTCTGCGGAAAATTTGGAGCTCAGCGTAAAATTTGTCCGACAGCAGCGCCTTGTTAGCATTAGGCGGCTTGAAGCTGGTTAATTAATCGAAATGTACCATTTTTTAAGGGCTGTGAAACCTTCCCTGAGCGGTCATAGCCATATTTCATTAAGTGATACATCAACGATAATATAGAGTTACTTAAACTATATAAAAGTGAAATATCATTACCATTAATACTCAAATCAAAGCTGCTAGGATTTTTCATCCATTCTGAGTTTCTCAGAACTGCTTCTTGGTCATGTATTGCACCTTTGTAGGGGTACCATACGCCATGAGTGTGTTGATAATTAACCTTATTTCTAACTTGAGAAGGCCAATTACCTTTAGCTGCACCAGATTTATGTATTGCCGCTTTGATATTTGATATTAATGTTACCGCTTCTGATTTATGCGCCCCTAAACCTGTCGTATTAGAAACATTATCAATCAACCATTTTAGCAACCCTGAAAATGATGACCATGTATCAGCATGGGAATCTTTTAATTTCTTAAATTTCATTTCGTTATTGGAAATTGAAGAAAAATAAAAGCCATTCTCTATACTTGTAACACCACCATCAAACTGAGTTGCCTTCGCTATTTCCAATACTTTGTCAACATGGTCATTTTCCAACTGGCTACAAGCTTGACCAAAAATACGCAATATAGCGTGTACTGAAAAAAAGGCCGCATAATACATTTGAACTGAAGCCCAACTTGTACTTTTAGGTAATTGGCTAACTTTTCCTATGCTCCACATTGATTCTATAGCCGCTTGAGCAAACCTATTGCAGTCATTTGCTAATGATATGTGGAGAATTTCTTTTTGCTGAAATCGAAGTTCAAATTCAACAGCTCTATTTCTTGCAGAAGGTACTAATGTATTCAAAAGAAGATAGTGGCCATTCGCAACCCAAGCCTTTAAATCCGACTCGGTTGAAGAGTTTACTTCAAATATTTCATTCATAGAAAGTTGGTGAAGTATTTTAATTTCAGGCGTCATCTATAGAGTAAACTCCTGCTTTAATGACTCTTCTAGGTGATCGACAATAGGTTTATATGCATTCGTAGGATTTTCAATCTTGGCAGGCTTTATCCGTTGACCAGTAATTTGAGTAAATTCATAGTAATTATCAACAGAATAGATTGCTCCAAATCTATCTTTTACTCTTGCTGTTATTATCGGAAAGAAACCTGAAATCGCTTTAAATACTGTTGTATTAAACGCTTGCTCTTCTAAATGATGGGGGACTAAAACACCTTCATTAAAAGCCACTAAATAGGAATTAAATATTTCATATATTTCATCAGGGCTTTTGTTACCAAATACTTTCACCAATGGCTTAACAGCAGTATTAAAAACAGACCGGGTTATTTTTCCCTTCACTCTTTTCGATGCTGACAGCCTATTGTATAGCGCACTGTCATTTTCATTTAAAAATATATCAAACAGCTCCCTAAGATATTGTTCTGTATCGCTCTCATACTCTGCCATTTTTTTTATGTCTAGCAGTAGCTCTGTAGGGACCCCTTTTTGCTTTGAGTTAATATCAATAAACAATCTAGACTCATCACGTTTGGAAAGATTTTCGTAAACGACAACTGGGATCCTAAGCGCGGTTTTCGCAAGCTTAAAACCATAAACTCGATGCTGACCATCAATAATTAAAAATGCTTTACTAATTTTATCAAAACTAACCGATTTATTTTTGGAATCGTATATAAAACCACTGTCTTCTTGGGCTGAAAGTACAATTGAACTAGGAATTGTACCTAAGCCAGAATCAATATAACTCGCTATTTCTGAGGTAATGCCGATCATTTAACGATTTATTGATCGGTTGACTGATCGTTTAAATGCGTCAAAATCCGAGTCCTATCT
>NZ_CANLZC010000160.1 GCF_947495455.1 uncultured Shewanella sp.
ACAATGCCATGAAAGTTCCCAAATAAAATCAACTTCCTGGGAATCACCTGTGAGTAAAAAAACTGGGGATTCATCAGCCTTCGAGCTGGAAGGTAACTGCATTGAAGCACGTGTTGTCAACTCCAATGACTGATGGCCCGCATTCTACACCTGTATTTCAAGATGATGGTATTCCATTCGTATCAGCTGAAGCTGTATCAGGTGGCTATATTAACTTCGATAAAATTAGAGGATTCATTTCCGAAGAGGATGATGTATTGTTTAGTCAAAAATACCGTCCTCAATTGCTTGATGTGTATATGATAAAATCAGGTGCTACAACAGGTATAACAGCAATTGTGGAAACAGATAGGCGATTTAACATTTGGTCTCCACTGGCTGTAATGAGGTGCAAAGATAATTATAACCCTTATTTTTTACTGAACTACCTCCGTTCAGATTCTTTTCAAAAATCGGTTCAATTGAGCTGGACGTTTGGTACACAACAAAATATAGGGATGAGTACTTTAGAAAACTTAACAGTTTGTTACCCACCTTTACAAGAACAACAAAAAATCGCCAACTTCCTCGACCACGAAACCGCCAAAATCGACAGCTTAATCGCCAAGCAGGAAAGCTTAATTGAGCTGTTAAAAGAAAAACGCCAAGCGGTGATTTCTCACGCTGTGACCAAAGGCATCTCTTCAATCAATGGCAGTCAATGCCCAATGAAAGACTCTGGTGTGAAATGGTTGGGTGAAGTGCCAGAGCATTGGGATATGACGCCGTTAAAACACCTATGTGATTTCTCAGGTGGTGGCACTCCAACCAAAGACAATTTGAGCTATTGGACAAATGGCTCAGTCCCTTGGGTATCACCGAAAGATATGAAGTCTCAAAGAATTACGAAGACAAGTGATTATATTACAAATAGAGCTGTTGCGGAGTCTTCTACCAACTATGTTGATTCTGGCGCATTACTAATGGTTGTGCGTTCAGGAATTTTGCAACGAACTATTCCTGTAGCGATAAATGATGTAATCGTTACCCTTAATCAAGATATGAAAGCCCTAAAATTCAATCAAAAAATGGCCGTAGATTTCGCAATGCATTTTATTGTTGGAAATGAAAAAGCCCTTCTTCTAGAGTGGTCGAAAGAAGGTGCTACGGTTGAAAGTATTGAACACGAGTACTTGGCTAATGGCTTATTGCCAGTCCCTCCGATGGATGAGCAACTATCAATAGTTCAGCACTTATGCTCTAAAATGGAAAAGTTCTCACAACTTGAAGCAAGAACAAGGACTGGAATTAGTCTTTTGGAAGAACGCAAAACCGCCCTCATATCAGCAGCAGTTACAGGTAAGATTGATGTGCGCCACTTTGTTTCAGAACAGGGCAATGACAAGGAGTTCAAGGATGAGCCGTTTAGAAAACAAGATTGAAGCCAATAATCGCTCTATCTTAGAAGTGCTCGATAATAAAAAATATACCGTTGATTACTATCAGCGTGAATATAGTTGGGAACAAACCCATATTGAGCAGTTGGTGACTGACCTATGCAATGCTTTTTTAGATAACTATGAACCTACGCATCAACGACAAGATGTTGCTGATTACAACAGTTACTATTTAGGTCCTTTTGTATTAAGCGAAAAAGGCGGTAAGAAGAGCATTATTGATGGTCAACAGCGTCTAACCTCGCTCACATTGTTTCTTATTTATCTTAATAATAAACAAAAAGAGCTAGGTTTGAACGAAGCTATTTCAGGAATGATTTTTTCTGAGCAATTTGGGCAAAAGTCTTTCAATATTAATGTGCCAGAACGAACTGCTTGTATTGACGCTCTGTTTAATACTGATGCCTATACGCCACCTGATGATGCTGACGCCTCTACGGTGAATATGGTAGCGCGTTATCAAAATATTTGTGATGCTTTTCCTGTTGATATTATTAACGTTGAAGTTTTGCCGTTGTTTCTTGATTGGTTAAGGTGGCTCGTTGTTTTAGTCGAAATTGTGGCTTATAGCGATGAAAACGCTTACACCATTTTTGAAACGATGAACGACAGAGGTTTAAACCTCACTCCTACTGAAATGTTAAAAGGCTTTTTACTTTCAAAGTATCGTGACGATGCCAAGCGTAAACACGCTAATGATTTTTGGAAGAAGACCATTATTGACCTAAAAGCGTTTGATAAAGAAGAAGATCAGCGTTTTGTTCAAGCTTGGTTAAGAGCAAAATATGCCGAGTCAATCAGGCAAAGTAAAGCTGGTTCACTCAATGAAGATTTCGAGAAAATAGGCACTCGATTTCACAATTGGGTTAGAGATAATTTAGGTAAAATAGGTTTAGCTAAGGCGGGTGAAGCTGAGTTTGATGCGTTTATCAATACTGAGTTTAAATACTATGTTAATGCTTATCAACGCATTCGAGAGGCTGAAGCAAGCTTCACACCTGAATTAGGCTCAATTCACTATATCTATCAATGGGGGATCGCTACCTCACTAAGCTACCCTTTGATGCTTGCACCACTCAAAACAATAGACTCTGTGGCTTTAGCTAATCAAAAAATGAATTTGGTAGCCAAATACATAGACATATTCTGTGTGCGGCGTTCAATAAACTTCAGAACATTTTCGTCTAGTTCCATTCGTTATACCATGTATAACTTAGTCAAAGAGATACGCAATAAAGACTATGACGAGCTAATTACTATTTTTGATACAAAGCTCGCTGAGATGGATGAGCAATGGAATGGCTTTGAGTCGTTCCGCCTACACGGTCAAAATGGTCGTTTTGTGAAATACTTGCTTTCACGCCTATCGGGTTATGTTGATGGTTTAGCTGGCGAAAATACCGATTTTGCCACTTACTATCACGCTACAAATGGTAAGCCGTATGAGATTGAACATTTGTGGGCAAACAATTTCGACAATCATCGAGATGAGTTTGAGCAGCTTAATGACTTTAATGACACTCGTAACAGTATTGGGGCATTGGTATTACTACCAAGAGGCACAAATCAGTCATACAGTGATCAACCTTACACAGAAAAAGTAGAACACTACATTAAAGAAAATCTTCTGGTAAAGTCTTTGCACCCTTTGACTTACGAGAACAACCCAAACTTCAATAAGCTAATTTCCCACAACGGTTTGGCTTTCCAAGCACACGCTAAAATGAAGATAGTAGATGTTCAAACCAGACGAGATTTGTATCGCCAAATCGCAGAGCAGATCTGGTGTTTGGAGGGAGATAAATAATGCCAAATGCAGCACAAGAAGCTATTACCAGAGAAGCACAGTTCCAAAACGACATCCTTGATCAGATGCAATCCCAAGGTTGGTTGCTAGGTGAGTCGAATAAATACAACAAACAATTAGCTCTTTACCCCGAGGATGTGGTTGCGTTTGCTAAAGCAACACAACCTGAGCAGTGGGATAAATTAGCGCAACACTACCCTGATACTGACCGTAATCCAACTGCTACGACTGATGCCTTACTTAAATCATTAGAGCGTGATTTAAAGGGCAAAGGCACCTTGTGGGTACTGCGAAATCAGGTAAAAGATCGAGGGGCTAAGTTTGATATATGCAGCTTTAAGCCTGATCACGACTTAAACCTTGCTGCCAGTACTCGATATGAGCAAAATATTCTGCGAGTGGTACCTGAGCTGGTTTACTCGCCTAATGGTTATGATGGCCGGTTAGATTTAACTCTGTTCGTTAACGGTATTCCAGTGGCAACTTGCGAGCTTAAATCTGAGTTTAAGCAGTCGATTAATAATGCCAAAGTCCAGTATATGAAGGACAGGCAACCGAAAGACCCAAAAACGCGTAAGCCTGAGCCATTATTGACCTTTAAACGTGGCGCATTGGTTCACTTTGCGGTGAGCCAATACAATGTTGCTATGACTACTCGCTTAAACGGTAAAAAGACGTATTTCTTACCGTTTGACCAAGGCACATCCGATGGTGGTAAAGGTAATGATATACCTGACTCTTTATCCGCTGATGGCTCCGATATCTATTCTAGCGCTTATTTGTGGAATGAGATCTTTCAGAAAGATAATCTGCTGTTGATCTTGAGCCGCTATATTCATCTTGAAGTAAAAGATGAAGAGCAGCTAGATGGTTCCATTAAGGTTAAAGAAACCCTTATTTTCCCTCGTTATCATCAATGGGCTGTAGTATCTAAACTGCTTGATACAGTCGATGTTGAAGGTACGGGTGAAAAGTACCTTATTCAGCACAGTGCTGGCTCAGGTAAATCCAACTCGATTGCCTGGTTATCACATCAATTAGCCTCTAAGCATTATACTTCTCCATCCATAGAGAGCGATCATCCAGAACTGGGTAAAAAAGTCGGTGATAAGGTGTTTGATTCTGTCATTGTGATCACTGACAGAACGGTGCTTGATAGTCAGCTACAAGATACTATTTATCAGTTTGACCATAATGAAGGCATGATCGCCCGTGTTAATCGAGAAGAAGCCCTCTCTTCAGGTGGTGGGCGCAGTAAATCAAGTCAATTAGCAGGTGAGCTAAAAGCCAGTACCTCAATCATCATTGTGACCATTCAGACCTTCCCACATGTTTTAGAAGCTATCCGTAAAGACTCAACGCTTGCTGGTAGAAGCTTTGCTGTCATTGCTGATGAAGCGCACTCAAGCCAAACGGGTACAACTGCCCGTAAGCTCCGTGAAGTGCTAATGTCTGAGCAGCTGGAAGGGGATACTGAGCTAGATCCGGAAGATATACTGCGCTTGTCATTAGAAGCAAGAAAAGGCTCAAATAACATCAGTTATTTTGCCTTTACCGCAACGCCAAAAGCTAAAACACTTGAACTCTTTGGTCGTAGACCAAATCTTGATGAGCCAGCGAGTGATACCAATAAACCTCTGCCTTTTCATGTTTACTCGATGCGTCAAGCGATAGAAGAAGGCTTTATTCTGGATGTATTACAAAATTACACCAGTTACCGAGTGGCTTATCAATTAGCTCATGACAACCCCGCTACCGATAGAGAAGTCGATAGCAAAAAAGCATCGTCAAAAATGGCGAAGTGGGTAAGGCTACACCCTTATAATATTAGCCAGAAAGTGGAAACGATTGTTGAACACTTTAATAGTAAGATTAAGCATTTACTGGGTGGTGAAGCCAAAGCAATGGTGGTCACCAGTAGCCGTTTGGAAGCGGTGCGCTACAAACTGGCTTTTGAAAAGTATGTACAGCAAAAAGGCTATGCGAACGTCAATGCTATGGTGGCGTTTTCAGGTGAGGTGGATGATCCTGACTACTCTCTGTTACAAGGGAATGATCAACCCTTTACCGAAAAGAATATGAACCCTAACCTGCGTGGTAGGGATATGCGTAAAGCCTTCGACACTAATGACTATCAAGTGATGTTAGTGGCAAATAAGTTCCAAACGGGTTTTGACCAACCCAAGCTAGTGGCTATGTACGTAGATAAGCCATTAAAAGGTGTTGAGTGTATCCAGACATTATCAAGGCTAAACAGAACCTACAAAGGCAAGGATATGACCTTTGTTCTGGATTTTGTGAATGAGCCTGAAGATGTATTGGAAGAGTTTAAGGTTTATTACCAGACGGCAGAGCTTGCTGGCGTATCTGATCCCAATATTGTTTATGAAATTATGGATAAGCTCGCTGAGGTTGGTATTTATCAATGGTTTGAAGTGGAAGTCTTTGTTACTGCCTATAACAGCAAACAAGCCAATCAAGCAAAGCTAGCGAACCTATGCAAAGCACCTGTAGAACGTTTTACAGTACGATATAAAGAAGCAACTCAGGTATTACATTCAGCACAGGCTGAGCTTTCTAAAGCCAAGATTGATCGCAATGATAAGGCGATTAAATTTTGTGAAAACAGCGTTAAAAATGCTAAAGAAGCCAGGGATATTCTGGAAGTATTTAAGAAGGATCTAATCTCTTTCTATCGCTACTATGAGTTTAGCTCTCAGATCGTTGATTTTAATGATTATGAACTTGAAAGGTTAAGTGTGTTTGCCAAGCATTTACATCCTCTATTGCGCTTTGATGCCATTGAAGATGATATTGATCTTAGTGATGTTGCAATGACTCACTATCGTTTACACGAGCAAAGAGAAGCTGATTTACAGCTAGGTAATAAAGTGGGTGAAGAACCTGCATCTTACTTAGCGCCAAGTAAAGAAGGCTCTGGCGCTGCACCGAAAGATCCTAAGACTGAATTACTCAATGAAATTATTGAACGCATGAATGACCTGTTTATTGAGGATGGTCTATCTGAAAACGATATGCTCAATTATGCCAATACGATCATGGGCAAAGTCTCTGAAAATGAAGTGGCAATGGATCAGGTTAGCAGCAACACCAAAGAACAAGCAATGCTGGGCGAATTCCCTACTTCAATCAACGATGCCGTTATTGAAAGCATGGACGTTCACAACGACATGGCGATGAAACTACTGTCTAACGAAGCCGTGGCGAAAGGTTTTGCAGGATTGATGTTTGATGTGCTTATTAAGGGGTTGGCTAAGTAAACGACTTATTAACAACGTTTGTTTTTAATGGCTAGTGTTACACTAGCCATTATCTGTTCAGATTAGATTGATTGGCAATCAGAGTATTGAGCCAATACAGATAATGATCTTGGTGTTATTTAGAGTAACAGAGCTAAATGACTTCTATCCAAAATCGAGCATTAAAAATGCTCGATTTTATCTGTAACAAAACAACATGCCTCTATTACATCAATCAAAGAGCTTTGTGGTTTGTCAGGTTAAGAAGCGATTTTATGCACGTTTATGCTGATATTTTATGCACGCTTTTGGTGTTAATTGATTCCTAAGATACTGATCTTTGATTTACAATATGTCAGCTTATGGTTGAAACAACATTAAAGCATAAGTCTGGGTATAGCGACAATTGGGATATGTATTTTGTGATCTGCCGAATAGGCAGTTGAAAATCGCTTCTTACTTTGTGTGGAAGGGGGTTTATTGGCGATAGAAAATCCCTTGTAATTTGTAAGTCATCTCATTGTCTATAATGAGAAGCAACTATCTAAGATTGGATCAATGGAATGAGCCGATTATTCTTATTTTTGGTGTTGATGGGGAATATTTTCTCTGTTAGTGCTTATTATCAGTGCGAGTATCAAGGAAAGATGAGTTTTTCTGATGTCCCTTGTCCTGAACATGCGAAACAAATAAAACCTCTCCCAACACCATCTAGCCCTAACAATACAGAGAATGTCACGTCTAATCATCAGTCTATGCAATCGAAACCTGAGAGCTTTGCTGAAAAAATAACTCAGTTGGAGCGTTACCTTGATATGGATGGCGTTGATGTTGCGAGAATTTTTAATACAGTACCGAATCAAGCTGGGAATGTTATTGTGGCTGAAGGTGATAGAAGAATTCTGTTTGAAGCTGCCGATGGCGATAAAATCACTTTTATTCTAATGGAGTTATTGAATACGGGCCCCTGTGATTGGGATACGGCGTTTAATTCAGATCAAATGTTGTTGGATATTGGTTATGACCCAGAGGAGTTAATCATGACCAGATGGTGGCCACATGCCCACATTTTTTCATATTTGAATTCAAAATATTATATCAGCTTTGGTTGTGATTATACTGGCGCACCTTATTCCTTTTCGATTAAATTGAGTAGCCGTGTTTGGCAGCCGAATTGATGACCTTGGCTGACTTTGGTGGTAGCGATGCTGATTTTGTGTTGGAGGTTTTTGGATACAAGACAAGGCAGATAAATCACTTCTGAATCGTTTAACTCTCAAGGCTGAGTTTTCAAATCTGGAACGAGTTCTTATCTAAGGCTTTAATTTAAATATGGTATCGTAATGATATTGTTATTATTGCATTGTGAGGTATTTATAATCTCAATTAATGTGATGAATAATCACTTACGGCTGAATATTTAAAAATTATAATTTTAAGCAGAGAAGGAAAAATAATGCGGTTTCTCGAAAATGGACCTTCCATACCGGATGAACTCTTATTAGCCAGAGACCAAGGTAGGGTTGTGTTTTTTTGTGGTGCTGGAGTTTCGAGAAGCCTTGTTGATCAAATAGCTGCTTGAGATACAGCTATAGCAAGGTTTTCCGAGTTTTATTTCGTTGCCTGTCGAA
>NZ_CANLZC010000161.1 GCF_947495455.1 uncultured Shewanella sp.
ATATGAAGAACCATCTTATTTATCGCAATGTCTTCGGGATTATTTAGAATAAAAATATGAGGGGATCTTTAAGTATTAAACTATATCCTGCCGCGCAGTGTGAGGCAGTGAAGTTGGTAAGCTGAGTAGAATAAAAAGAGGGATTGAGCGATGAGTATTACAGCTAAGGCATTACAGGTACCAGTACTTGACTGACACCTGCTCTTTGAAAGGGGAAAGCTGTTCCGTTATGGTTCATTATGGCTATTGGTGAGCGTTAATAGCTTAGGTAAAAATTGTGTGTTTTGCTTCGCAATACTGATTTGCTCAGCTAATACATCCTTTAGAATGTCATGGGTGGTTAACGGATTGGCCAACACCACACGAAAGACAATAGAAGGGCTATTAATTAAAGGTTCGGCTTGAATACGGGTGCGGGAAACGAATGAGATCCCTTGTTCTCTTTGTTGCTTTTGAATCCATTGAGTGAGGCTATCAAGTAGCTGATTAATGCTTGCTAACGTATCTATATCTTTAATTTTTTGAGCGTTTTCTATAGCGCGTTGCACTTGTTTTGGTACATATCGATAGGTTAATAAGCACAGCTCAGGTTCGCTAACGAGTTGAAAGTCGTTTTCTTGGTGGATAAGCTTAGCAAAATAACGGGCCTTTTCTAGACTGTTATTAATCAGCATTTCGTAACCATCTCGACCAATAATTTGTAAACAGGCATGCACAAGCATGGCCATACCCGGTCGTGAACCTTCCAGTGTTTGGCTTCCTAAGTCTTTTGAACCTTGACGTAAAATATATTCAGCATGGTGTTTTATGGCATTGGCAAAGGTAGGATCTTTAAAGAGCACCATGCCAGCCCCCATGGGCACGTATAATTGTTTATGAGCGTCAATGGTGACGGAATCCGCACGCTCTATTCCACTGAGTAAGTGCCGATAGCGATTTGATAATAAAGAAGCGCCTCCCCAAGCTGCATCCACATGAAAATGACAATTGAGTTCTTCAGCAAGATCTGCCAGTTCATTAAGGGGATCAATATTACCGGTTTCAGTGGTACCAGCGACACCCACAATGGCCATCACTCTAATATTTGATGACTGAAGTTTGAGGGCAATAGTACGCATGGCACTGACATCAACTTTATTATTGTGATCAACAGGTACCTGAATGATATTTTCTCGGCCAATACCTAATAAATCAGCCGTTTTGCCTAAAGAGTAATGCCCACGTGTAGAGACTAAAATAGCGATATCTTCATAACCATAATGACGTAACCCTTTCATCAGACCTTGGGCGGCAATACCTTTATAATCACCATTGGCTTTTAATAGCTGGTTTCGGGCTGTCCATAAGGCCGTAATATTGGCAACGGTTCCTCCTGAGCAAAAAGCCCCAAGAGAATCATTAGCATTGTGCATCCAGCTTTGATAAAAATTATCATTTTGTTGATAAACGAGGTGGTGCATCATGCCCAGTACTTGTCGTTCAAGAGGAGTAAAGGCTTTTGACGTTTCTATTTTAACCAGATTTTGATTTAACCCCACCATCATTTTAGATAAAGGCAATACAAAATAAGGTAAAGCGGAGGTCATATGTCCAATAAAGCTAGGTGATGAGGTATGTACCGAATGCGCCACCAAATTTTTCATAATCTCATCGGTATAATCGGAGACAAATTGCGGCATTTCTGGAATTTGGTATTGCTGAAAATCACGTTCAATTTCAGAGAGTGGTTTTTCTATTGCTACAATACTGTCCTTTAAAAAGCCCATCAAATCACGAGATAGGTTTTGTTCTATCACGCTCAGTGTTGAATCAGGGGCTTCAGGCAAGGTAAAAATGCGTAAAAGGGCATCTTCTGATGCTGTGGCGCGTTTGAATGTCATGACTCTTACTATCTCTATACCTATCAAACTGGATTAACGGCATTAAGTATGATGCTATGCCTGTTAAAATGGGAGCTCACTTTACTGTATGGTGTAGAGTGCATCAAGTGATAAATGAAGGCAAATGAATTGATTATGTTTACGGTTTTTATTTTATTCCAAGTTTTTGGATTATAACATTCATCTTACAATGTAATGTGAATGTTATAATTGATAATGATTACTATTTCATTTGTTTTTAAGCTGAATAAAGCGGATAATAGCTTATTATAGATAGATATTTTGATACATTATTGAGGTTGAATTAGGCCTACTCTTACTCCTCATTTCGCGATGAAGTTTTTATCATTCGTGCGCTTATAAAGGGATATATGTCATGAAGTTAAGTGAATTAAAACCAGGGGATAATGCCATTATCTCCATTGTTGGGCAGATGTCTTTGCCGCTGACGGTCAAACGAAAATTGCTTTCTATGGGGATCACACCTAATACACGTTTTTCTTTGATCCGTCGTGCGCCTATGGGCTCGGGGTTAGAGCTAGATTTACGTGGCAGTAAATTATGCATGAGACACGATTTAGCTAACATCATTGAGGTAGAAAAAGCCCATGACTAAAGAATTTCATTGTGTCACTGTTGGCAATCCTAATGCGGGTAAATCAACACTCTTTAATGCATTAACGGGCGCTAATCAGCAAGTCGGTAATTGGTCAGGCGTGACGGTTGAAAAGAAAACAGGCCTTTTTACCTTAGAAAACACTGATATTTATTTGACTGATCTACCGGGCGTTTACGATTTACTTCCTGCAGGAAACAGTTGCGATTGCTCTTTGGATGAGCAAATTGCGCAAGTATATTTAGCCAATGAAAAGATGGATGGCATTATTAATCTTGTGGATGCAACGAATATAGAGCGGCACCTTTATTTGACAGTGCAATTGCGCGAATTGGGGATCCCTATGGTTGTGGTACTCAATAAAATTGATGTGGCCCTAGCACGTGGGATTGATATTAATGTAAAGCAAATGAGTGCTGCTTTAGGTTGCCCTGTCGTTGCGGTTTGTTCTCGAGATGCAAAAGATATCATCAAAGTCAAATCTCAAGTGGTCGCATTATTAAAAGGACAAGTATCAAAATCGCCTTTAATGCTTGATTATGGCCAAGCATTAGAAGCGCAAATTAGCCAAATTTTGGCGCACACTTCATCCTTGAATCGAGGGGAAGCATTAGCTAAGTTGGCTAGTCAATCTACAAGTCATAAAAGCTGTAATAGTACTCCTCAATCTGCGCCGACCAATAGGAACGACGAAGGCGCGCACAATACCACTGGTTTATCCAATGAAGATATTGAAATTTCTCTTGCGACGACGCGATTTAATTTTGTTGAGCAGGTTTTTACTCGTTCAGTTATCAGCGAGCAACAGGAAACCTTAACCGATAAATTAGATAAGTGGGTGCTACATCCTTTGTTAGGGATCCCTATATTTCTCTTGGTCATGTATTTATTGTTTATGGTCAGTATTAATGTGGGCAGTGCGTTTATTGATTTTTTTGATATTACCGCTGGGGCGGTATTTGTCGATCACTTTGGTGCCTTGCTTGAGGGGATGGGAACACCCGCATGGTTAGTGACAATTTTAGCGGGGGGCATAGGCCAAGGTATTCAAACGGTGGCGACCTTCATTCCTGTGATTGCCGCGTTATTTCTCATGTTATCCATATTAGAAGGCTCAGGCTATATGGCAAGAGCGGCTTTTGTTGTAGATGGTCTCATGCGTCGTATAGGATTGCCCGGGCGAGCATTCGTGCCTATGATTGTGGGGTTTGGTTGCTCTGTGCCCGCCATTATGTCAACCCGAACATTAGGCAGCGAGCGTGAGCGAATTGTCACCGGTTTAATGACGCCTTTTATGTCTTGTGGTGCGCGTTTGCCGGTTTATGCATTATTTGCCGCGGCGTTTTTTCCTCATACGGGACAAAATTTAGTTTTTGGTTTGTATATTATTGGTATCATTGCTGCGATTGGTACTGGGTTACTATTACGTTCGACCATTTTACCGGGCTCAAGCAGTGCTGTGGTGATGGAGCTGCCAAGCTATGAAAGACCCAAGTTTAGCACTGTTATGAATCGAACCGGAAAGCGGACGAAAAGTTTTATCAAAGGCGCGGGTAAAACCATTGTGATTGTGGTGACCTTATTGAATTTTGTTAATTCAATTGGTACCGATGGTAGCTTTAACCATCAAGACAGTGCAGAGTCTGTACTGAGTGTGGTCAGTCAAAAGGTCACGCCTTTCTTCTCACCTATGGGAATAGAGAAAGAGAATTGGCCCGCAACGGTAGGGATTATTACAGGCCTTTTTGCTAAAGAAGCTGTGGTGGGAACATTAAACAGTTTATATTCTGGAGGCGATACTGATGAGACGTTAACGCCTTTATTTGAGTCGTTTAAAGAAGCATTAGCGACGATTCCGGCTAACTTATTTGGTATATCCTTAGAAGATCCCTTATCGATGTCGGTGGGAGATGTGTCATCGATGAATTCTGCAGCGCAAGAGCAATCTGTTAGCACACATACCTTTGTTGCACTCAAGTCGGGTTTTCCAACCTTGATTGCTGCGTTTGCTTATTTACTCTTCATTTTGCTGTACACACCTTGTGTGGCGGCGATGGGGGCAATGGTCAATGAGTTTGGTCCTCGCTGGGCACTTTTTGCAGCGACTTGGACATTTGCCCTCGCTTACGGCACTGCGACTGTGTTTTATCAGTTAGCGACTATGGCACAGCATCCACTGCAATCCTTGTTTTGGAGTGGATTTTTCATTGGCGCCTTAGTGATTTTTTACTTTTGGTTAAAGCAACAGGGTCGAAAAGCACAGAGTATTATTCCAAATGTGAAAGTGATCACTGACTAATTTTGGACAAAGTGATAAAAAAAGCAGCGTGTATTCGCTGCTTTTTACATTAGATTTGATTATTTTTTACGATAATCGTTATTTTTCAGCGTGGAGCGTTGTATCTCGAGGTGATCTGTAGGATCATGCTTTTTTAACTTTTAACCCTGTCCTTGAGAGGAATTCCATGAGTCAAGTGGACACCGAAGTACGTCCGAGTAACTTCATTCGTAATATCATAGATGAAGATCTTGAAACGGGTAAGCATACACAAGTGCATACTCGTTTTCCGCCTGAGCCAAACGGCTATTTGCATATTGGTCATGCTAAATCAATTTGCCTCAATTTTGGCATTGCACAGGATTATCAAGGTCAATGTAATTTACGTTTTGATGATACTAACCCTGAAAAAGAAGACATAGATTATGTGCATTCTATTCAGGAAGATGTGCAATGGCTGGGTTTTCAGTGGGCAGGAGAGATCCGTTACTCATCAAATTATTTTGATAAGCTGTACCAATATGCGTTAGAGCTTATTAAGAAAAATTTAGCTTATGTGTGCTTTCTTAATAGCGAAGAGACACGTGAGTACAGAGGAACATTAAAAGCGCCGGGTAAGAACAGTCCTTATCGTGATACCAGCGTTGAAGAAAACTTAGCCTTATTTGAAAAAATGCGTCTAGGTGAATTTAAAGAAGGTGAGTGTGCATTGAGGGCGAAGATTGACATGGCCTCACCTTTTATGTGCATGCGCGATCCTATTATTTATCGAGTGCGTTTTGCTCATCATCATCAAACAGGGGATAAGTGGTGTATTTATCCTATGTATGACTTTACTCATTGTATTTCTGATGCGATTGAGAATATCACGCATTCATTATGCACATTGGAATTTCAAGATAATCGTCGTTTGTACGATTGGGTATTAGATCATTTAGATGATTTTAACCTTGATAATCGTACTCGCCAATACGAGTTTTCACGTTTAAACCTTGAATACACATTAATGTCGAAACGCAAGCTTAATGATCTCGTTGTGAATAATGTGGTATCAGGTTGGAATGATGCGCGTATGCCGACAATTGCAGGCCTTCGTCGTCGAGGTTATACCGCCGCGTCGATCCGTGAGTTTTGTCAGCGTATCGGGGTGACGAAACAAGAAAACATGGTTGAAGTGGCTATGCTTGATGCCTGCCTTCGTGAAGAGCTTAATGCTCATGCGCCACGTGCGATGGCGGTGATCAATCCGATTAGAATCATCATCGAGAATTATCCTGAAGATAAAGTCGAAGAGATCATGGCGCCTGTGCATCCTAATATTGAAGAAATGGGTAAAAGATCTTTGGCCTTTAGCCGTGAGATCTTTATTGATGCCGATGATTTTCGTGAAGAGGCCAATAAAAAGTATAAGCGCTTAGTACAAGGTAAAGAAGTTCGCTTGCGTAACGCCTATGTGATTAAAGCTGAGCGTTGTGATAAAGATGATGAAGGCAATGTAACCACCATTTATTGTACTTATGATGCCGATACATTAGGTAAAAACCCCAGTGATGGCCGTAAAGTGAAAGGGGTGATCCATTGGGTTGAAGCTAGCACGGCTAAAGAGGCAGAGTTTCGTATTTATGATAGATTATTTACTGATCCGAACCCGGCTGCTTGTGATAAGGTTGAGGATGTGCTTAATCCTAATTCACTGATTATTAAGCAAGGTGTGGTTGAGGCAAACTTAATCAATGCGGAAGTCGAAAAAGCTTATCAATTTGAACGTGAAGGTTACTTTTGTGCAGATAACCAAGATTCAAGCCCTGAGCATTTAGTCTTTAACTTGACGGTACCGTTAAGGGAAACAGTTAAATCCACTTTAGATATTTCATGGAATACTTCTCCGTAATATAAGTTTTTCGAATCAAAAAACCGGTAAGGTAGAGATAATCAACCTTGTCGGTTTTTTTATGCTTATTGATACGCAGGTGCTAGCCTCCAATTTTATTGCAAGTGCAATGCGTCTGTTACATGGTGAGTCACAAGGAATAAACCTAGCTTGATTGAATCTCAGTCAATGAATATTCCATAGTGGTTCTTTAAGTAACATAGTTTATTCGTTTATCTTTAATGATACACAGGTGCTAGACCCCAACTCCATAAAAGGGCACTGGTTCCCATTAACGCACTTAACAGTATAAAACCTGCGGTGAGTACTGATAGGGTGTAAACAATACTCTTATCTTCATGAATATTCATGATGATGGGGATACCTGTAAACAACAAATAAATAGAATAGCTAAGCCCGATGAGACCGATGATCATGATAAACCAAAGGACAGGGAATAAGCAGGCAAAGCCCACCATAAAGACCGGAGTGGCCGTATAAGCGGCGAGCTCTAATGATTGGGTGTAAGTTGGTTTGGCATCAAAGGTGTTGGCCATCCAAAAAATCAGGTAAGCGAGAATAAAGACACCTGCAAGTAAACCTAAATACATGGAGAAACTCATAAAAAACGCACTGCGTACGGTTAAAAAATGTCTCTGCCCGATCCCGAGATCCCAGCCTATGTGTGTAGCGGCAATATAAGTGCAAATAACAGGAATAAGTGCAATGAGCAAGATATGGCTCAAGCTACTTTTAAAGGATTCATGGTTTTTTTCTATTGTGTGCCACTCTTCTTTTGGATGCGTATATAGCCCCATTAAATGATTTAAAATCATGATGATCACCTTTGCCTAGCATTTAAGGATGCTCGTCAAACTGCTATATCTAAGGTTTGTTTACACAGGGGAGAATAACCTAAGACATAGACGAACCTGTTACAGCTCTATGATTATTAATTAAACAAAGTGTGATCGATGTCAAGTCTTGAAGTGAGTGAAGTCACGCCATATTCATATAAATCGAGTGTTAATACCCATACAAAAAGTAAGTATTTATAAGGCTTCTTATTGTGTTAGTGTCATTTCATGTTTTTAATAAAATAAAAGCAATAAACCTGATTAAGTCATAGGGAAGATGCGTATTTACGGGTAAAGTCGCATCTATGTTGCATTAGATTCTTGAGATTTTATAACTGTGTCGACCCAATCTTTACTTGTTCCAATCATGGATTTTTTAAACCGCAGCACGACTGAAGCATAGATCCAAAAAGGGGCTTTACCTGAAAACTCGTCTCAGCTGTTGATTGAACACTGTTGTTGTGAGCTCCTGCGATCAGCATCATTATTTGTACTAACTATTTACACTAATTAACCTGAACTCGGGATAAGAAATTGAACTAACAGCCCTCTTTGTGATCAGATCTTTCGACCAAGATTAATCAATCA
>NZ_CANLZC010000162.1 GCF_947495455.1 uncultured Shewanella sp.
GCATAAATGCGCCTTGAATTGAAAAGCCTGAGAAGCTCTGAATTGATCATCTATATAATAGAATTGGTATTAGGTGGTGTTATTATCCATACAAGACTACTCAGTAAAAGAAGCAGCAGAAGCCATGAATATCAAACCGAGGATGAGTGGTTAGATAAACGAGTTAAAAATAACTAACCTGAACTCGAGGTAATGAGTGTCAAAAATATTAGCTAACCCATTTAATATCAAAAAATTGAATGAAATTGGGTTTAATAGTGCGGTTTTTGTCGATATCAAGGCGAGATTTCGACTCTAATAGCGGGCTATTAGTAGAAAGCACAACACAGATAGGGGCAGAAATAGTGCTATTAAACGGCGTAGCTTATCCCGAATTCAGGTTACTATAGTGCTAAAGCAACACCAAGAAGCGAAGAAAAATTTCAAATTCTTGAGCAAGAAAAGTAAATAAAATCTATTGAAATGAACAGGGATAGGCTAAAAATATTCAAAAGGAAACATCGAGGCTGCCGCTCTTTTGATGTTGGCTTCGCTCAACACTCTTGATGCGTTGATACATTAAGAGGTGATGATCCAATCATAAATCATTATTATCTACTTCACCTGCATTTGGATTATAAGCGGGCGGTGGCGCGTCATTTCCTCCATTTCCTTCATTTTCTACAAAGGTTGGATTATCGTAACACTCTGCTTTATTGACGTTTCTACTTTCCTGTTTGGTTACTAATGATAGGTGCTCCGTTGTGAGGTAAAGTGCAGATCTTCCCCCTTGTTTATATTGTTCAATATAACGATTAAAATTATTTGGCTTTTCAAGCTTTTGAAAAGCGCTTAGCAATATAAATTGCTCTCTGCCAAGCTTATAGAGGTTATCGATATGCCAAGTAATCACCAACTTTCTCTCCTCCTCCTTTAATGTACTCAGTATATCGGTCGGAGTGCTGTTTTCTGATGCATCTTCTTCCTTTTCATACTTTTTATGTGCTCTGTCAATATCTTGTCGATTATCGCCTCGTGTATACGTTAGATATCTCTCAAGATATCTTGTTCTTATTCCACCAAAACTTCTAAATTTCATGGCAGGGTAATCAAGGTCAATCCTGGCTTTCCCCGTAACTAAACGATATTTTCTGTTAACTCTAAGCATACTGTCTTCTGGTGCATTGACTTCGTCTTCCATGGATAAATACCCCGACAGCTTATATAACTTGGGATAATCTTTTTGTGTTAGATTGTTAATAACATTCTCTTGATAATCAAAAACAAGCGGCACCCGTCTCGTGTATTGACCTGTATATTTGAACTTTGAAGTCGTGATGACTGATTCAGATGAAACAGTATATTCTACTTTTAAAACAGATAAGAAATTAATTTCCTTAAGATATAACTCTTGTGTTGTTTGAAGTAATTTTTTGACTTGCCCTATTATTTCACCATGGAACATTTTATCAACTAGTTCTTCTTGTGTACTGCTAGTACCAGTGAGTACGTTACCAAATAATGTTTCTGGCGGAAGCAGTTTCTCTGGTTTATATACCGATAAAGAAGAATTCCCAGAGATATACTTAGGCTTGTTATCATCAGTGACATTTATTTTGATGTCTAAGCGATTGAAAATATGTGTGCACCACTTTAATGCCTTATCTTTTGCTTGTGATTGGCTTTTAGAAGGTAAAGCGATGTTATTTCCTTGCTCAAGAGTATAGTGCAAGCCAATAGCTGAGTTAGCATATATATCAAAGAGTTGATTAATGATTTGGTTGAGCGCAATAAAAATCGCTTCAGGCGCACTACTGCCTAATATGGTGTCTACAGCCTTTTTGGCCAGCCTTGCCCTCTCTTGCTTTTGTGCCTCACTTTCCTGCCTTGCCTGATTGTCAGGTACCTTTGCAATAGATTTACCATACTCTTGGTACTTTTTAGCGATTTCAATGATATAGGCTATGTAACGACTAATGGAAAATTTTGATTCCGGCTGACAAGTTAACAGGCAATATTCATATTCTTTCTTCGTGATAATCCCACTATTCTTACGATTCTTAAGAAACTCGCGTCCTGCTTTGGTTAATTCTCCGTTATTATTGGTTTCAGGGGTCAAGCCTTCAACTTCGACGTTCTCTTGTAGTGTCTGGGTCAGATATTTATTAAGACCTTTATCGTCGAAACCGTTCGCTTTTTTTAACAATAGTTGCATTAATTGATTGAGTGATTTTTTAAGTTCTATGATCGTTTTTTTTTCAATAAAATGGGGAAGCAGCTCCTCAAAAGACAATTTATTGGTAAAAACACTGCCTATAGTAGGATTGGCTAAACTGACAAAATTGACTACTGAGGGAGAGAGCCTTAAATCGTTAGCCCGTTTTTTTATATCTTCCATTCTATCTTCATCAGTATCTAGTTTTCCGGCAGTACTGACAGTGGCAGTATTCTTGTACTTAAAGGGAGAGCCTCCCTGCCCTAGCGTGGTTGTTGTTGTGGGCTCGAGTCTTTTGGTTACAGAGTCTTCAATCATTAAAGAAATGGCATTAGGTGTACCATCTTTATTTATTCTAATTGATTCTAATATATTAATGGTATTGCCAAGGTAAGGTGTCATGGCTTCAAAAAAAGTTTGAAATTGTACCGCCGTCATAGCAGCTTGTGTTTTCACGCTATCTTCATCGTAATATTCGATGAGATCATGACTGCCTTCCAGTTGTGGCGCATACATATCAAAGGCATTCTCTTTATCAAAGATGCCTTTTAGGCTTGCATTAACTAACTCCTGTTTTTTAAACGTTGTCCCCGCATTAGGAAGCTGGTTTTTAACTCCCTCAACCAGGTTGTGATACATATCGAGTTTGATAGAAAGTTTGAGTAAGTCTCGTGAAGCCTGGTAACTATTTGTATGTGCTTTTTGTTGTTTTTTCGCATTTTTTAATTCTTGTTTCCAAAACTCAATGGATTTGGCAAGAGAGAGTGCATTTTGTTTAAACGCCTCACGAGTCTTAGACAATATATCCTCGTACTTGTCATACTCCTTTTTAAAAGACGTGCTGAGGGTAAAGCTTTCTCCGTATACACCGGATAATTGACGTAAGCTTTGTTGCACTAAATAAAGCTCAAGTAAGACATCATAATCTTTCATGATAAAGGCCACACTCAGTGAAATGAGAAACCGCTCATCTTCTTCATCATTATGTAAAGTAAGGATTTCATCTAACATTGCCTGTAGAACCACATTATTCCCCGGATTAAGTAATGCAATAGCATTGTCTTGCTTTCTTTTCTCCAGAGTTCCGCCGAGTCTCTCTATGATAGTGTTATTTGCTTCTACGGGCTTGCGTTTAGATAGACTCGTTTTATAAGTATCATGTGTTGAGAAAAATAACATTGAGTGTGCAAGCTGCCAATGCACCATGACATGATAACGACCAAATCTAGCTAGATTCTCAGAGACCCCCAATCTCGTTCGAAACATGTGCTCTATAAAAGGGAGTTGCTCGGGATAAGATAACGAAAACATGGCCTGATTGATGTTTTTTTGTTCGTCAATTTTTTGTTCATTAATATCAAAAATGAATCGGTTAACGAATGTTATCAGCCCAGAGTTGTAAATCTGTCGATAATTTTTTACATCGTTAGACTCTACTTTTGGGTCTAACGCTAGTGTGGTGGCTTCTATTTCTCTTAAAAATCCAATAGTGGCCTCCATTAAAATGGTGTTGTTGCGTATAAGCTTAACTAATAGAGAAAATAGATTATCATCATTATTCTCAGGTGCTTTGTGTAACTTGCTCAGTAAGTTGCCAACCTCACATGTGGCATTAATGACCTTATTGTTTTCAACATCAATGGAAAGATCGTCGATAACCTTAAGCCTTTCTTTATCCGCCCCGTCAAGAGAGAACACGACCTTGTTGCTCGAGAGCTTAATATTTATTTTTGTCTCTTTTATCTTCTTACATTTATTCGAGAATGTATCCATTGTGTCTTCACTGATATTCTGTTTATCTTTTAGTAAATATTCAAATGAAGCTGAAAACATTTTCTGAAAGTATGCGCTTCTTTGTGTGGTAATAAAAACACTACGATCAATAGCCGGGTAGGTCGGAAAGATAATTTTTGATAGTAAAAAAGGTATGTTTTTAAGTAAATACTCAAGAGACTCATCATTGAGGCTGATCCCAATTTGCTCTGATTGTAAGGAATTTCTGGCAAAATTATTTGCAGCTATGATACAGTTCCTGAGCATTTTCAAGTGACCTTGAAAATCATACAGTTGATAGTAATCATCAACAATTCTTTGGCGATTTGAGCTCAATGCACCAAATAAATTACTGATGGATTTACGATCAACAAACACATCAGCCTGGCTGGCCATATCTTTCATCTCTTGAATCGCTTTCAGTGATTTTTGGTGTGCATCATAGGACTCTCGAATATTCTTTTTTGCCTCCTTAAACTCCTCAGTGAAACTATTGACATTTGCATCATCTCCATAAGGGTCAAAAAAACGAGACGCGATCGATTTGTTTTCATTCCTTCTTGCTGCTAGGTATTTATTGATGAGTTGTAATGCTTTAATGTTTTCCAAGTTGGTTAATTCGGAGTCATATATTTTTACATTATTCTGCTCAATTTGTACCTTATCCACCATTTTTCTTAAATACTGGGTTTGAGCTGATCCATCCTTAACACTTAGGAGTTTCTCAAACGCGGCGTCTGTCCTCGTTTTGAGTGCATCTTTTCTTTTCTGAAGCTTGGTGTCATCAATCATTTTGTCATAATTTTGACTAATGAATTCTAAAAGAAAATAACAATGATATAATGTGATAGGGATGATTTCATTTTTCCCGAAACTGCCGGCAGTCATGACATTATGATTACGGCAGTTGATTGCAGAACCAGTTAATACCTTGACTAAATGAGTGGTAATTAATCCTATTTTCCAAAGTTCCTCATCATAAAAAATCCATAACCGTTTGTTTTTGTCATAATAGCATTTATCATAATCACCACTGTCTACTTTTTTAGCTTTACCTTCCGCGAGGTATTCATAAAATGCAACATATTCAAGAAAGAGGTTTTCCAGTACTTTCGCAATTAAACGCATACTACTGCTTTCTATCGTATCATAATTAAATGTTAATATATTCTTCAGTGCTTTTGGACTCAAAATATCAGTAGTATAAGCATATTCATCGTTACTACGGTACTTATAATACATTTTTAATTGTTGGTAATAGCTTGCCTCTGATAATTTCTCAAAACTTTCCTTTGACACTGACTCACCAAATTTGACAGCAACTTCAAATGCGCTCTTAACATAACCTGTTGTGGCCATTTTTTTTAAAAAATTTTGTTTTTGACCAAAATAATGAACATATTTCAGCACTTCTTCTTCTTTGGTGACAACCACAACGACATCAACCGGCGCGATGTATTGTTTTTCCTTATCAACATTGGCACTACTTTTAAAGGACTGATAGGCAAGATAACCACCAATCCCCACAGCACCAGCACCTACAATACAGTCTGCCACTTCAAGTGATTCTTGTGTATTGGGGGCTAAAGTGGCTAATTTAAGCGCACCTTTTGCTAGTCCAAAAATGGGCATGTTCACCTTCTCATATTAATGAATAGTGGAGGTAATAATTAATTTTAGTTACTCTTTTCACCATCGGCCAACAATTAGAGTTGCTATATACTTAACTAAACGTTCTCGTATATTTTAATGAATACTTGTCCGTCATTTTTTAAACTCTCTTTGAGCGCATAAAAAGTTATAAAATCATAGCAATATAACCCTTCATACTCGATCTTTCTCCTCTGTATTCAATGAAATTAAATTCAGGAGAGTAAGCGGTTAAATACATCACAACTAAGCCTTTTAACAGTCATTCATGATACTGTTATTGAAAACCCTTAGCGCGATAAAATAAATCACTTTATACTCGGGCACTGACATTTTATTTGAAATAAAATATTTTTGTATAAAGAATAGCTATAATATTCAAGTGTGGCTCTGTAAAATTTATTTATGCTGTAATAGGCTTAATGATATGGATAAATATTCTTCATTATCAGCGTTTTTGACATTAATAAAAGAAAGTAATATCAGTATCAATATGAATCAACTACTCAGAGTCATTGAAGACTATGATATAGAAAGTGAAAATGTGAATTTTGAACCTATTTTTTCTATCATCCCTGAGAATACACTCATTAATGATATTATCATTGCTGAAAATCAGGTTCATATTCATGTCAATTTATTTAAAATTAATATCTTTCATGATGTTATTCATATTTATTATAATGCTGAAAGAAATAATCAATATAGGGTACTCGATATTACGTTAAAATCTTGCTCTAAATTTATGCACCACTATTTTTATGGCATTAGCTTTAGTTGTAAAAGTCATTACTTAAATCAGTTTTTATATGATAATAACCTCTATGGCCTACATGAGACAGTGTTAAATTCTATATCGATTTTATGTACTTCCCTAAAAATTCAACTATCTGATTTTAATAGTATATTTTATATTGAAAATGAAAATGATGTTCTTCATAATAAAATGTATATGACCCATTTAGGCACAGACAGTATTTTAGATTATTCGCATATAACAGGTAAGAACGCAATACAAAAGGCTGTGATTAAAATTCAAATATCACTTGATAACTATAGTGAAAAGAACATTGACATCATTAAGAGTATAATATGTAAAAATATTTTTTTAAAAAAAATATCTTACATTGTTTCGGTGAGGTTATACGTGTCTTATCATGATGAGAGTAATTTAGGTTTTTTAAATTTTTCTGAAATTGGCAAGAATACATTGAGTAAGTGTTTTGAAGTTAACTGGTAGTGCCTAGATCCTCGACATAATCGACACACGCTCGCCCGCCAAAACTTCTAACGGAGTTAAATAGCCAAGTGTTTTCCTTGGCCGCATATTAAGTAATAAATTGATATCGGCTAAATACGCCTCATTCATATTATAAATATTCGTCCCTTTTGGAAAATAACGCCTTAATAATCCATTGCTATTTTCATTCAAACCACGCTGCCAGGAATGATATAGCTTAGCAAAATAAGTTTCACACTTTAGTCGTTTTGCGCTCCACAAGTGTAACAAAATAACCATCCTTGCCATGGACTGTATCGGCTTCCCAATGACCAACATCTTGTTTTAAATCGACCTCTTTTGGACGTTCATCAATATCTACGCGATTAGGGATTAATTTCGCGCCTGCTTCACTCCCTTGACGCTGACGATACCGTTTACCGTATCGTGGCAGCCTACTGCACCAACCTTTTGCTCGAATGAGTCGATAAATTGTATGCATACTGACTTGGTGTTCAAGCTTTTCTAGCGCCGCTCGCCCAGCGATTTGCTCTGGTGACAAACCACGAGTGAGACAAGTATCAATATTTTCAATGATTTACTTGTTTATTTTAGTAAATTTGGTTGCATTATGACGTTTATTCAATGCGTCATGATGCGCTTGTTCGGCATGATAACGACCTTTATCACAGCGACTCATTTCGGTAAAAATGGTTTTGTTTGAACGATTAAGTTTGAGTGCAATCGCTCTGGCGGTTAATTTATTTTCCAATAATGCTTCTATTTGATATCGTTCTTTTAAAGTCAGCTGCTTATGTTGTTTCATTATGTGACACTGGGTTGTTTGTGTGAGAGCTTCAGCCTACAGCAGCTGGCTCTCATATCTACTCCAAGTGTGTTAGTTATTCTGAAAATCTAAGGTGTAGTGGTACAGTTAATGCTTATAATCCGTTAAATTTATCAATATTCACTACACTATAATGAAGGGGAATGCTACCCAATGCTAAGGGG